>JAYUBX010000393.1:0-1518 GCA_043740665.1 Candidatus Neomicrothrix sp. | reverse complement strand
GTGGCTTCCAGCCCGAACAGCACGCCGATGGGGCGGGCGCCGACCTGGCCGCGCATGGTGAGGCCGTCCTCGTTGGCTTGGCGAACGCCGTCGAGCAGTTCACGCCAGCCGTCGGGGTTGCTGTCGACCTGAATCAGCGAGAACGAGAGCGGCCGACCTGACACCTCAGCCATCTGCCGCAAGAGGGCGAACTCCTCGGGGCCGGCGAAATCGCTGACGGCCTGCAGCACGCCGACACCCGCGGATCCCATGGCCGCGGCGATGCCGACCAGCTCGTCGGCGCTGGCCGTCAGACCGGGAGTGAATCGTCCGTCGGCCGCTCGATGATTGGTGGTGCGCGACGTGCTGAAGCCGAAGGCCCCGGCCTGAATCCCTTCGACCGCAAGCCGACCCATCTCGACGATCTCGTCCGGGGTCGGCCGTTCGGCGTGGTCGCCGCCGCGATCTCCCATGACGTACACGCGCAGGGCGCCGTGCGGAACCTGGGTGCCGATGTCGATGGCCCGGGGACGGGCCTCGAGGGCATCGAGGTAGCCGCCGAAGGATTCCCACGTGAAGTCGATCCCCTCGGCCAGCACCGAGCCGGGGATGTCCTCGACGCCTTCCATGAGGTTGATCAGGAAGGATTCGCCTCCGGCCGCCAACGGGGCGAATCCGACGCCGCAGTTGCCAAAGATAGCGGTCGTGACGCCGTGCCATGAGCTGGGGGCGAGCTCGGCATCCCACGTCGCCTGGCCGTCGTAGTGGGTGTGGATGTCGACCCAGCCCGGCAGCACCAGCAGTCCATCAGCATCGAGTTCGCGCTCGCCCCGATCCGAGATCGATCCGACGGCGCTGATCACCCCGCCGTCGACGGCGACGTCGGCGACGATCCGGTCGGTTCCGGTTCCGTCGACCACCGTGCCGCCCCTGATCACGAGCTCGTGCATGTTGGGTCCCCCTGACCACTGACGGCTGACCACTCGACCAGGCGCATTGTCGCGCGGCGGCTGATCAGGCGTCGGCGTGCAGCACCGGCTGGCCGTCCTGATCGCCCTCGGCGTGGGCCACGATCACGAGCGTCCACCCGGGGTAGCGCCGGGCGGCAGTGAGCAGATCGACGCGCGCCGAGCCATCGGCGCCGGCCCGGAACGTGCCCGCCGACTGGGTGCCCTGGTTCGAGGTCCAGATGCACTCGAAGAACGCGCCGTCGGCGGCGGGCAACCCGTTCAGATCGAGGCGCACCACGGTGCCGGCGTCGGTTGCTCGCAGTGACGCGGTCCCCGACGCAACAACGTCGCTGGCCACGGCGCCGGGTCCCGTGGACACCGCTTGCAGAGCGATCGGGGATGAGAACGAGGGTTGGCTGGGGCGGCCGATCATCACGCCGACGATCAGCGCAGCGGCCACCGCCAGGGCGGCGGTGGCCATGCCGATGGCTCGACGACGGGTGCGACCGACCCGGTGGGGGATGAGTTCGACGTTCTCGTCGTCGTTCGCTCCGACGTGGCGAGGTGGGCCAATGGCTCGGGACGGACC
>JAYUBX010000392.1:0-5673 GCA_043740665.1 Candidatus Neomicrothrix sp. | reverse complement strand
TGCCGGACTACGCGGTGGTGTTCCACGGCGTCGCCATGACCGGCGGCACCATCACGACGGTCAATCCGACCTATACGTCCCACGAGGTGCATCATCAGCTCACCGACGCCGGGGCCACGATCCTGGTGACCGTGCCCATGTTCGTCGACACGGCCCGGGCGGCCGCGGTGGACACCAAGGTCGAGGAGATCTTCGTCCTTGGTGGCGACGCCGACGGCGATGCGGACACCCAGCCGTTCTCGGTGCTGATGGGTGAGCCGCTGCTCGAGCATGTGGCCGTCGACCTCGACGATGTCGTGGTGCTGCCCTATTCGTCGGGCACGACGGGGCTTTCGAAGGGCGTGATGCTCACCCATCGCAACCTGGTGTCGAACATCGTGCAGGTCGTCGGGCCGGCCGAGCTGAGCGATTCGGACACCATCGTGGCGGTGCTGCCGTTCTTCCACATTTACGGCATGCAGGTGCTGATGAACTGTGGCCTGACCGCGGGGGCCACCATCGTCACCATGCCGCGGTTCGATCTGGCCGAGTTCCTACAGCTGCATCAGGATCACGGCATCACCCGGTCGTTCGTCGCCCCTCCGATCGTGGTCGCCTTGGCCAAGCATCCCAGCGTCGACGACTTCGACCTCTCGAAACTCGTGCAGGTCTTCTCGGGGGCGGCGCCGCTGTCGGCCGACCTGGCCGTCGAGGCCGGGGCGCGCCTCGGGTGCGAGATCGTCCAGGGCTACGGCATGACCGAGTTGTCGCCGGTGACCCACTTGACTCCTCCCGGCGGTTTCAAGCCGGGCTCGGTCGGGGTCACGGTGCCCAACACCGAGATGATGATTCTGGATCCGGCTACCGGCGAGCAGCTCGGTATCGAGGCTGATGGCGAAGTGTGCGTGCGCGGCCCGCAAGTGATGAAGGGCTACCTCAACAATCCCACGGCCACCGAGTCGACCATCGACCGCGACGGTTGGCTCCACACTGGCGATGTCGGCCGGGTCGACGCCGACGGCCACCTCTACATCGTTGATCGGCTCAAGGAGCTCATAAAGTACAAGGGCTTCCAGGTGCCACCGGCCGAGCTCGAGGCGCTGCTGCTGACCCACCCCGCGGTGGCCGACGCGGCGGTCATCGGCGTGCCGGACGACGAAGCCGGCGAGATCCCCGTGGGGTTCGTGGCGCTGAAGCCGGGCCACCAAGCGACGGCCGACGACATCAAGTCGTTCGTGGCCGAGCGGGTGGCCACCTACAAGCGGCTGCAGACGGTCACGTTCGTCGAGGCCATACCCAAGTCGGCGTCCGGCAAGATCTTGCGACGACTGCTGCGGGATGAGGCGTCGGCGACGTGAGCGGCGGCGCGGTGATCGTGCCCATCCAGGTTTGAGGTTGGTCACCCGACTAAGACTCACGCCGTGTCCGGCACCCCCCATGTGATCGAGATCCGGTTGAACTCGGCGTCAGAGATGTTCGAGTTGGCGTCGACGGATCTGTTCAGCGAGTTCCGCAACTACCTGACCGGTGTCGAGATGTGCCTGAGTGACCTGCGCAGCGGCTCGTCGCGCCGCCCGGTGCGGTTGGTCGTCAGCCTGCCCGAGTCCGAGATCGACGGGGATACCGGTCGCAACATCGCCCGTAGCCTGCGGGGATTCTGCGATCAACGGATCGTGTACAACCGTCGCGAGGGGCGTGCGCTGCGCTTCGACGGTCTGTCGGCGTTGCGCATCGGGGTCCCGATTGCCATGGTCGGGCTGGTCATGACGGCTTGGGTCGCCGCCACGGGTGACCCGTCGAAGGGCATCGTCGGCCCGGTCACGGACCATTTGGGTTGGGTCCTGGCCTGGCTCGGGCTCTGGTTCCCGCTCGATGTCTTCTTCTTCTATCCCTTGCAGTACCAACGGGAGAGCCGTTCGCTCGAGCGGCTGCGGGGGGCCGACGTCGAGGTCCGGATCGGACAGCCCATCGTTGCTACCTGACGCGTCCTTTCGACCGGGGTCAGAGGTGAGCGGAACCGCGCAGGCTGCCGGCCTGACGCACCGATTCCTGAGCCAGCTCGGGCAGGCCCAGCATCTGGTCCCACGTCTTCAGTAGGGCGGCGTGGCCCGCCCCGGGTGCCGAGTTGATGCCGGGCGTGGCAGTGGGGGCCATGATCAGGTTCGGCATGGGCCGGTCTTCGTCGTAGATGACCATCACCGCGGTGTCGCCGGCGGCATAGTTGGTCCCCGCGAAAATCTTGGCCACCCAGGTCTGGGCGAACGCGTCGACCTGATCGTTGGCGCAGTCGTGGCCGTCGTGGCACAGGTTCGGGGTGATCATGGCGAACGTCGGCAGGTGGTCGGCATCGAGCTCAGTCAGGGGTCGCACCTCGGTTGAGCAGAAGTCCTGGTCCTGGTGGCCGACTCCGGCCGTGTCGAGGTAGCGACCCGAGAAGTACAACGCGGGCACGTGCTTGGCCGCGTTGCCGGCCGCCGAACACGATCCCGTTGCGCCCTCGACGTAGCTGACGGTCGTGCCGCCCGACACGCGCACCTGGCGGAAGATGTTGTCGTCGGTCGATCCGCAGCTGGCACTCGGCGTGCAGTCATTGACGGTGGAGGGATTGTCGGCGCCGCTGGTCAGCCCGACGTACTGGGTGAGGCTGTTCTGGCTGGCGTTGGTCTCGGACCAGTCGGCGAACGTGGTGCACTGCCGAGCGAGGGCGTGGAGGTACGGCATGGCCGGGTCGGCGAACCCGACTCCGCCGACCTTCGACCAGGTGCGGTTCTCTTCCATCACCACGACGACGTGGTGATAGGTCGTGGGTGGCGTGGTGGCCGACCCGCACGGCGACGGGCTGGCGGTGGTCGTCGTCTCGGGCGTTCGACTCGATGACGTCGATCCGCCGCACCCGACCAGGGCGGACATCGCCAGCAGGGCCACCAGCCCGATCAGGCGGCTCGACCAGAACGAAGACCGTGGATGCATGGTCTGAGTGTGTCACCCGGCTACCGCTGAGCAATGGGGGAGTGACCGCGGTCAGGTCGTTTCCAGCCCTGCTTCGCCGAGGGATTGGCGGGGCATCGGGTACCGGCTGACCAGGCCGATGACTGCGTCGACGTCGCCGGTCCAGGCGAGGGCACGGATCTCTGGCTCGGTCCGGCGACCCCCGAGGGCTCGGAACCATTCGTACCGTTCGGCGGTGACCGAGGCCACGACGTTGCCGCTTCCGAGTCGCCAGGATTCGTCACCGACGTGGACGTCCATGGCACCGACGGCCGCGTTGTCGAGCGTTGCTTCGAACGACGCGAGGTAGAAGTCGAGCGCGACGGCGATGGTCTCGTCGTCGCGGGCGGGGGACAGGCCGAGGGCCGCGTGCACGTCCCCGATGTGCTGCGAGAGATCCCCGAGGTAGTGCGCACCGAAGTCGTAGCCGAACAGTCGCAGGCCGTCTTCGAACGAGGGAGCCTCTCGATTCCATTCGCGGGCGAGGTCGTCGAGTGAGTCGCCGCGTCGGGACGCGATCTGGGCGGCGGTCCATCGGTCGCCATCGCCATCCCCGAACCGCTGTGCATTGAGGTCGGCGGTGATGCCGACGACATGGGCGAGCACGTCGCGCACCACCCAAGCCGGGGTGGCGGCCACGGTGACGGCCAGATCGGCGGCGGACCTCGACTCGAGGAACGCGACGAAGGCCCGGCGCTCGTCGTCGTAGAGGTCGGAAGGATCCACGTTGCGTTCTGGCACCATCGACGAAGTATGGACCTTGGCGGTCGGCTGTCGGCCCGTGAGTTCTTGTGCGCCGGATGCGGGCCGGCAGATGGGTAGCGTTCCGGCCATGACGTTCTCACCGGCCCGGCTCGTTGAGCACGCTCGGTCATCCGAAGGTCGCAAGCAGCTGCGCTACCTCGGCGTGTCGCTCGTCTTCGTCCCGGTGGGCCAGGTCCTCATCCAGCTGCTGGCCCGGCCACTCGACAGCTTCACCTCGGCGTCGCTGGTAGCCGCCGCCATTCTCACGCCCTTCAATTTCGCGGCCAACCGATACCTCGTGTGGAAGGTGAGCGCGAAGGACGGCCTACGTACCCAGGTCATCGTGTTCTGGGTCGGCGCCATGCTCGCCGTCTCGCTCGCCACCGGGCTCACCTATCTCGTCGAGCAGCTGACCGTCGACCGGTCGAAGCTGGTGCAGAGCATCGCCGTGTTCTTCGCCCAACTGGCCGGATTCGGTATCGTGTGGGTCGGCCGGTACCTCGTGCTCGACCGCTGGTTGTTCAAGGCGACTCATCACGGCGACGAGCCTGATGCCGAGCAGGTCGGCGAACTCCATCACGACTTCCCGATCTGACATGGAGAAGGGACGGACAGCCGACCAGTTGCGGCGACGCGGCCTGCGCCTCGAGTGGGCGACCAACGGGTGGAACGCTATGGAGGTGGTGGTCACCATCGCCCTGGGCGTGCAGGCCCGGTCGCTGGCGCTCATCGCCTTCGGGCTCGACTCGATCGTCGAGATCTTCGCTTCGACGGTGGTTATTCACAATCTGCGCAATGACCGCCACGACCCCGGCCATCGGCGCGTCCACCGCTCGCTGCGGTTGATCGCGCTGGCCTTCGGTGTGCTCGCCGCCTTCTTGGCGGTGACCAGTGTCCGGGGCCTGATCCGCGGTGATCGCCCCGATCAGTCACCCCTCGGCATCACCTATCTGGCCATCACCGCGGTCGCCATGTTCGGCCTCGCCCACCTCAAGCGGGTCACCGCCGACCAGCTCGGCAGCGAGACCCTTGTCGCCGAGGCGTCCCTGACCTTCCTCGACGGCTGCCTGAGCTCGGGCATCCTTGTCGCCCTGGTGCTGAACGCGTGGCTCGGCTGGTGGTGGACCGACGCGGCCGCCGCCCTCGTCGTCGCCGGCTTCGCGGTGAAGGCGGGCATCGATCACTGGCGCGAGTCGGCGCCTCACGACGAGTCCGACCACGTCACGACGTCCCGGCCTGACGGCGACCCGCAGAGTTAGCATGGCTCGGCGGCCGTAGTCGCGAGCCGAAGGAGCAACGCTGATGACCGAGATGGTGATTGCCGGCGGCGGGTTTGCCGGTCTGGCGGCTGGCCTGTTTCTGGCCCGACGCGGCCACGTCGTCACCGTCGTCGAGCGGGATGGTCCACCGGCCGATGGTGATGCCGATGCCGACTTCGACGAATGGAGTCGGCCCGGAGTACCGCAGGCTCGCCAGTCGCACGCGAACCGCGGTCGCGGTCATCGTGTCCTCCTGGACGAAGCGCCGGACGTGATCGAAGCCCTCCTGGCCCGAGGGGTGCACGAACAGCAGATTGGGATCGGCGCCGGCGACGCGCCGGGTGAGGCGATGCTGTCGACGCGCCGACTGGTGACCGAGGCGGTCCTGCGCCGAGTTGTGGACTGTGAGCCAGGGGTCACGGTGCGGTCGGGTGACCGGGTCGTGGGATTGGTGGCCTCGGGTGCCCCGGGTGATCGCATCGTGCAGGGTGTCCGGACCGTGTCGGGAGCGGTCATCGCGGCTCGGTTGATGGTCGATGCCGGTGGGCGTCGGTCGGCGCTGCCGAAGTGGCTCGGCGAACTTGGGGCTCGTCCGATTCTCGATTGACCATGGGCGTGCTGGCGAAGCTGTTTGGAAGCTCCACCACCGGGGCCGTCGGCCCGACCGATGCCCAGGACCTGCTCCGGGGCGGTGCCCTGTTGG
>JAYUBX010000391.1:0-1684 GCA_043740665.1 Candidatus Neomicrothrix sp. | reverse complement strand
TTCAAGTGTTGTGGCTGGCCCGTTGCTCGGTACCAACAACACCAATGGGTCTGTCGTCACCCGGGCAATCGGCGCGAATTGTTCGTTACGCAGTGGGGGCACCCGGTCGAGCTCACCCTCGTCGATCGCCCCGACCCCGATCTGACCCACCAGGAAGACCGCATCCTCGTCGCCAATGGTGAAGGCGGCGCCGTAGAGCCGGCGGTTGCGACGCAGCAGGTGCTCGTACAACTCGACGTGGTTCTCGATCGGTGCCGGCATCACATAGGTCTCGTAGTGCAAGGTGCGCTGACCCAGGGTGAACCACACCGTGAACGTCTCCTTCTGCTCGCCCCGAAACCGCACGTACCACCGGAGCTCGCCGGCCTCGCCCCGATCGACGGCCGCGATCGCGGGATTGTCGGCCAGTTGCTCGGCCAGCCATCGGTCGATCAGCCCTTCGAGGGCTTCGAGCTCGGCAGGGGTAGCGATCTCGTCAGCCATGGCGTGGGGATCCTCTTCGTCAGATCAAGCAGGTGGGCCTGCGCGGGCAGGTGACGATGTCATCGTCGCACGCCGTCGCGGCGATGATGGACGGGTGCGTGACGAAAGCATCCGCGACGACGTGATCCGCCTGGGTCAGTTCCTGAAGCTGGCCGGCCTGATCGACTCGGGGGCCGAGGCCAAGCCGCTGATCGCGGCCGGCGAGGTGCGGGTGAACGCCGAGGTCGAGACCCGACGCGGCCGCCAGCTGCATCGGGGCGACATCGTCACCGTGGGCGACGACGACGTACGAGTGGCCTGACCTGACCGAAGCGACGGCCTGTTGCCGCGCCGGCCCGTCGGTAACATCGCCGGCGATGGGCTCGGTCATCGACGGACTCGAAGGCGACACCGTGGCGGCCTGCCTGGCTGCGCACGCCCGGCGACACCCCGACCGGTGGCCATCGACGACGACGACGGACCGCTGACCTACGCCGAACTCGACCGCCAGGTCAATCGGCTGGCGGCGTGGCTCGTCGATCAGCTCGGCACCCAGCCGGTCATGGTCGGCCTGCTCATGGGTCGGGCCCGGTCGCTGGTGACCGGTTCGATGGCGGTAGCCCGGGCCGGCCTGGTGAGCGTGGCCATCGATCCGTCGTACCCCGACGAGCGCCGGGCGGCAGTGGCCGTCGACGCCGTCCTGATCTTGACCGACCTCACCGACCTCGCCGACCTCGCCGACCTCGCCGATTTCGCCGATTTCGCCGATTTCGCCGACCAGGCCGGCCCCGGGTCGACCAGGCCGGTCCTCTCGGTGCCGGTGGTCAGCCTCTCGACCGACGAGATCGACCAGGCGCCGCCGACCGAGCCCGTCGCCGTCGACCTCGACGCCCTGTCGGCGATCCTCTACACCTCGGGGTCGACGGGCACGCCGAAGGGCGTGATGATGTCGCACCGAACCCGGCTCGGGGTCTGTGCCTACGTTCCGGCCGATGCCTCGCAGCCGGGCGTGCGCTGCGGCGTGATCGACTCGGGCAGCAGCGGGGGGGCCGAAGGGGTGCAGTGCATCCCCATCGTGATCGGTGGCTGCCTCGTGCCGTTCGACTTGGCCGGCCGGGGTCTCGACACGCTGCCGCCCTGGTTGCGAGACCAGCGGGTCCACAACACCTACGGCTCGTCCGAGGCCAGCATCGTGAGCGACTTCGCCATCGTTCCCGACCGA
>JAYUBX010000390.1:0-2792 GCA_043740665.1 Candidatus Neomicrothrix sp. | reverse complement strand
GTGCGGTGGCGCCAGACGCTGCACCACCTCGAAGAAGCCGGCGTGCGCACCTTCGTAGAGCTGGGCCCCGGCACCGTGCTCACCGGCATGGCCAAGCGCACGGTGTCGGGAGCCCAGACCCTGTCGGTCGGCACCCCCGCCGAGCTGGGCCGGCTGCTCGAAGCCCTCGCCGTACCCGCCTCCGCTGCCGTCGGCGCCCATGAGGGCGAGCATCTCTTCGCCACCGAACGGGTCGTCGTGAGTCCGGCCGCCGGCATCTTCCATCCGGCCGACCGCATCGGCATCGGCCACGACCTGGCCGCCGGCGATGTCCTTGGTTCGGTCGGCACCGAGCCGGTCTATTCGCCGTTCGCCGGCACCATCATGGGCATGCTCACCGTCGAAGGTGAACGAGTCGCGCCGCGTGAACCCATCGCCTGGCTGCGGGTGTCGTGAGCCCGATGACCACCCGCGGCATGCGCATCACCGGTTGGGGTTCGGCCCTACCCGACAAGATCGTCACCAACGCCGACCTCGAGATCAGCCTCGACACCACCGACACCTGGATCACTGAACGCACCGGCATCAAGGAACGTCGCATCGGGGGCACCACCTCGGGGCTCGCCACCGAGGCCGGACGCGCCGCGATCGCGTCGGCCGGCATCGAACCGGATCAGCTCGACCTGGTGCTGGTGGCCACCTGCACGCCCGATCAGGCCCTGCCGGCCACCGCGGCGACGGTGCAGCACGACCTCGGCATCCCTGGCGGCGCCCTCGACCTGAACGCGGTGTGTTCCGGGTTCGTCTATGGCCTGGCGGTCGGGGCGGGACTGCTGGCCACCGGGCTGGACCGGGTGCTGCTCGTCGGGTCCGACACCATGAGCGGCATCGTCGACTGGACCGATCGTTCGACGGCGATCCTGTTCGCCGACGGCGCCGGTGCCGTCGTGCTCGAGGCCGTCGACGGGCCCGGCGACCTGCTCGGCTATGACCTCGACAACGACGGGTCCGGTCGCCATCTGCTCTCGGCCGACGTGGGCGGTTTCATCGAGATGGACGGTCGAGAGGTCTTCCGTCGGGCGGTGCGTTCGACGGTCGACTCGTCGCTTCGTTCCCTCGAACGAGCCGGCCAGCAGGTCGACGACCTGGCGCTGATCGTGCCCCATCAGGCCAACATCCGGATCATCGAAGCGGTCTGCCAGCGCCTCGGCCTGCCGATGGAGCGAGCCGCGATCACCGTCGACCACCAAGGCAACACCAGCGCCGCATCGATCCCGCTGGCGTTGGCGTCGGCCGCCGACGCCGGCCGTCTGCATCCCGACGATCTGGTGTTGCTGGTCGGCTTCGGCGCCGGCATGAGCGTGGCCAGCGCCGTCGTGCGCTGGAGCGCCATCAACCCCAACGCAACCAGCCTCAACGCGACCAGCCCGCCATCGAATCCGTCGGAGCCACCACCATGAGCCGAGTCGTCTTGATCACCGGTGGCGCCAAGGGCATCGGCCTGGCCTGCGCTCGGGCCTTCGCCGACGCCGGCGACCGGGTCGCCATCACCTACCGCAGCGGGCCGCCCACGGGCGCCGATGCCGAGGGTCTGCTGTGCGTACCCTGCGACGTGACCGACCCCGATCAGGTCGAGGCCGCCTTCGTCGCCGTCGAGGATCAGCTGGGTCCCGTCGAGGTGCTCGTGTCGAACGCCGGCATCACCCACGACGGCCTGGTGCTGCGCATGAACGACGACGCCTTCACCTCGGTCGTCGACACCAACCTCACGGGCGGGTTTCGGGTCGCTCGGCGGGCGGTCACCAAGATGATGCGGGCCCGAACCGGGCGCATCATCTTCATCTCGTCGGTCGTGGCCTCGACCGGTCAGGCCGGCCAGGCCAACTACGCGGCATCGAAGGCCGGCCTCGTCGGCCTGGCCCGGTCGCTGGCCCGCGAGTTCGCGTCGCGCCACATCACCGTGAACGTGGTGGCCCCTGGGCCGATCGGCACCGACATGACGGCGGCGCTGAGCGACGACCGCCAGCAGGCCATCACCGACGCGGTGCCACTGGGTCGCTTCGGCACGCCCGACGAGGTCGCCGCCACGGTGTGCTTCCTGGCATCGGACGCCGCCGGCTACATCACCGGGGCCGTGGTTCCGGTCGACGGCGGTCTCGGCATGGGACCGTCGTGACGGCCACCTTCGGGACACCGGTCACCCCGGCGAGGCACTACCGTTTACCGGCACGCCGAGCGCAGTTCGTCGGCTCAGTCCACCAGATCATCGGGCCGCGGCTGCGGCCCATCACCCTGCCTTCCACCAATCGGTCGAGGCACCAGGAACGGAGACTCTCCAGTGAGTGACGACGCCAATTTCGAACGGTTCAAGAAGTGCGCCGTAGAGGTGCTCGCCGTCGACCCTGCCAAGGTGACGCCCGAGGCCCGCTTCGGCGATGACCTCGACGCCGACAGCCTCGACCTGGTCGAACTGGTGATGGCCCTCGAGGAAGAGTTCGACGTCACCGTCGACGAAGACGAGCTCGACGGCATCGAGACGGTCGGCCAGGCATTGGCACTGGTCACCAACAAGCTCTGATGGAAGGCCGCCGGGTCGCCATCACCGGCATTGGGGCCCTCGCTCACTGCGGGACCGGCGCCGATGCGTTCTGGCAGGGGCTGCTCCGCGAGGCGCCCGAGGGCAGTCGCGCCATCGTCGACTTCGACCCGCAGCCGTGGTTCGACAACCCCAAGGAAGCCCGGCGCACCGACCGGTTCGCCCAGTTCGCCCTGGCCGTCGCCCAGATGGCCCTCGACCAGGCCGGCGAGATCGA
>JAYUBX010000389.1:0-1762 GCA_043740665.1 Candidatus Neomicrothrix sp. | reverse complement strand
CCGCGGATCTTTATGCGCTGACCGATGGGTTGTGCACCCACGGCCAAACCCACCTTGCCGAGGGGTTCCTCGACGGCTGCACGATCGAATGCCCGAAGCACAACGGTCGCTTCGATGTTCGCACGGGTGAGCCGCTGCGCAAGCCGGTGAGGATCCCACTTGCGACATACGAGATCGAACGGGTCGGCGGACGCCTGATGGCCCGCCTCGACGGACGGCGCGTACCGCCACCGCCAGCACTCCGTACGACGCCGAGCAGGTGAGGGTGACGGCGCTTGACCCCCAGGCCGCTGCGGTGTTGGCACGGCTGGCAGCGAACGGCGGCCGGCCATTGCACGAGCAGACGCCGGCGGAGGCGAGGCTCGGCGCATACGGGTTCCTTGAGCTGTTCGGCCCGGGCGAACAGGTGGCGTCGGTCGAGCACCGCTTCATACCCGGGCCGACCGCAGATCTTCCGGTGCGCATCTACACGCCCCTGACGGGCTGCGCTCCGTTTCCCGCGTTGGTGTCATTCCACGGCAGCGGGTTCGTCATCAGCAACATCGGCGTCTTCGACGCGCCGAATCGTGCCCTCGCCAACCGTACCGGCTGCATCGTCGTCGCGGTGAACTACCAAAAGGCCCCCGAGCATCGGTTCCCGGTACCGTTCGACGACGCCTATGCGGCGACGCAATGGGTGTTCGACCACGCTGCAGAACTCGGCGTCGGTGCTGGCCGCATCGGCGTCATCGGCGACAGTGCGGGCGGCACGCTCGCAACGGCCATCTGCCTCAAAGCCCGTGATCACGATGGACCCCTGCTGATCTGCCAGATCATGATCCATCCACCGACGCAGTGGGACGACGTGACGCCATCGATGATCGACAACGCCGAAGGCATGCTGCTCGAGACGGCCGGCCTGCGTTGGTTCGCCCAGCAATACCTGCGCACCGCGGCCGACGCGGGCGATCCGTACGCCGCCCCGTTGCGCGCCCCGTCGTTGGCGGGCCTTCCACCTGCGATGGTGGTGACGGCCGAGTACGATCCGCTGCGCGACGAGGGTGAGCAATACGCCGAGCGGTTGCGCGCCGCCGGCGTGCGGGTGGTTGCCAAGCGTTTCGACGGCATGATCCACGGTTTCTACGGCATGTCGGCTGTGCTCGACGCGGCCAACGAGCTCTTCGACGACATCGCTGCCTTCGTGCGCACCCTGGACTGACAGCTGGTCATGCCCGCGAAAATTCTCGGTGCCGCATGACGAGCACAGCGAGTACACTGCAAAACCGACATTGCGCTCGTAGCTCAACGGATAGAGCACTTGATTACGGATCAAGCGGTTGGGGGTTCGAATCCCTTCGAGCGCGCCAGATAGATACGGTCTCTGACCAGCAGTGATACGATACGAGGGCCCCACCGGACAGGTGGGGCCCTCAGGCGTTTTCGGCGCCATGTATCGGAGATGTATCAACAAGGAGGCGCCATGGCATGGAAGCCGATAGGTCGTCCGACCGTACGTGAGCAGCGAAACAAGTAAATCATCAGGATCGTCGGCGTCGATACCGAGACAGGCAAGGTGCGGCCACGGCAGCTCGGCACGTACACCTCGAAGCGAGCAGCGACCACCGCCGCGTCCCAGTTTGCGTCCGACGGGGACACGGGTGGCGACCGCCGCACCGTCGGGCAAGTCGTCGAGAAGTGGGCGGCAACCCGAGTGCACGTCGCCGGCAACACCCGCCAGCAGTACGAGTGGGCGGCCGGTCACATCAAAGACGGGATCGGTGCA
>JAYUBX010000388.1:0-1545 GCA_043740665.1 Candidatus Neomicrothrix sp. | reverse complement strand
TCCGTGTTGGCGGTGTTCGAACTGGCGACATTGGTCGACGCCGGTTTCGAGCTGGTACCAACGTTTCGGACCCACACGTGACGGTGGCGTTCTCTGGGGCCGACCTCAACGAACGCGTGCTGGCGTTGGCGCAGCTTCACCCACAGATACTCGACAACCCCTATTATGACCGAGAGCCCGGCGAGTGACCGGAAGGTGACGCACATGACCAACTCGTATCAACTGGACCTCCCGGTAGATCTGAACACGATCGACGACTCGGGCCTGCCGTGGGCTTTCCTCGACGCATCTCCCGATCCGCCGACGGTCACGCCTGGACGGTTCATCGTGGTCGGCTCCGGTGCAGCCCGCGCCGTCGCGCAGGTCGTCGATATCGACGATGGTGTCGTTCATGTCTGACCGCTCCGTGGTTCGGTCGCAAGCAATTCCCACCTGCTGACAGATCATCACCTCGCCTCCTAGCGAGTTCGCTCAAGCAGCAGCAGTGAAGTGGCCGGGGCCAAAAGCCCGTGGGGTTAAGGTACAGGTTCCCCCTCCGACACGAACTTCTACTCCACGGGGGTGCGCCTGTACGCCCACCAAGCCATCGGGCGTATAGGTCAGGGCGACACCGAAATCGTTGTAGGCAGCGGCTCTTGCGACCGGATCGGCGTCGGCAAGCACAGCGACAATGTCCCGCAGAGCGGCCACAAGGGCCTTCACCTGTTCGGTGGTCATCTTGCCGCCGGGGATCTGGAGGGCCAGCCCCCACCCGGTCAGACCATCGCCCACAGCGACCACGAGTCGCAATACACGTCTTGGGCATTCGGTCGCCGGCTCCGCTCCGCCGGTCTGTTGGGCTCGATGGGCACCATCGGCGACTGCTTCGATAATTCCGTCGCCGAGAGCTTCTTCGGGACCCTTCAGCTCGAACTCCTCGACGAGCACCACTGGGCAACCCGACAGCAACTCGCCCTGGCGATCTTCGACTGGATCGAGACCTGGTACAAACCCGCGCCGCCGCCACTCCTACTGCCGAATGCTCAGCCCCATCGACTACGAGAACACCGCCGCCGCCAACGCGGCATGATCGACCCCAAACCCCAACCGTCCGCTGGACCGGGGGAAGCTCAGTGTCGAACTGGTCAATCGAAAGGCCGTCTCTACGTCTAGTGTTTGAACTAGATCAAACACTAGACACTTAGGCTATGATGTCGGGGTGCCTGCAAATGATCGTGCCCATGCGGTAGTCGAAGCGTTCAAGCATCTCGGGCTTGGAGCAGTTGCGACGGCGGACGCGGTGGTGCTCGACCGCCTAGGTCTGAAACCGATCCGAGTTGTTGTGGGTGTGGGCGCCGCGGGTAGTAGCGGTCCTCGCATCGTGGTGGCTGACCGCCTCTCCAAGGCCAGGCGGGCCGAGCTGGATGCGATTGGGTGTGGCTGGCTCGATTTGACCGGTCACCTCAAGTTCACGGCCAAGGGTGTGTGGGTCGACGCCGACGTTCCCGGGGTCAGCGGGACTCCCTCGTCGCGGATTGTCAGCCCGCTGGGAGGTGAGGTGATCGC
>JAYUBX010000387.1:0-2531 GCA_043740665.1 Candidatus Neomicrothrix sp. | reverse complement strand
GGTGGGTCTGGTCGCGGTCTGGTGCCTCGGGCGCCGGGCCGGTCGTGACTCGGGGCTGCTGGCGGTCGCCTTGGTGCTCTCGGTCGGGTCGCTGGTGTTGAGCGTCGACCGACTGGCGGCGACCGTGCCTTCGGTGGCGGTGTCGGTCATGGGGATGGGGATGGCCATGGCGTCGGCCGCCTCACGCCGATCGGGTCGCGCCCGATGGGGTCTCGCCCTCGGGGCGGGGCTGGTGTTGGCCGTGGCGACCATGATCAAGCTGCTGGGCGTGGTGGCGATCGTGCCGGCCGTGCTGTTCTTGGTTCTGCCGTCGACGGCTAGGCCCGACCTCGACACCGATGCCGATGCCGATGCCGGTGGGAAGGATCCGGCGCCGGCCTGGAGCTGGCGATCGGGGCTGTCGGCGACGGTCGCGTTGGTGATCGGCGCGTTGGTTGGGGTCGTCGCCGTCAGCGCCACGTTCTGGAGTCATGGCGATCTCTACGAGCAGGTGGTGTCGTTCCATCTGCAGGCCCGCGGCGCGCGCGTCGGGGTGCTGCTCAACGTCAAGAACCTGAGCTTCGCGGTGTTGACCATCCCGGTGTTTCTGGCCGCGCTGCTGGCTATCGGCATCGTGGTGTGGCGCCGGCTTCGCTCGGCCACGATCTACGTGGCCTGGCTGGTGACGGGGGGCGTGTTCCTGCTGCTGCAGCACCCCCTCTTCGGTCCGCACAAGCTGTTGTTGGTGCCGCCGGCGGCGCTGTTGGTGGCGGGTCTGCCGGCGTGGCTGGCCCAGCAGGGTGCGCCGGCACGCGTCGAGCGGTGGGGTCGGCTGGCCGTCAGCGCGGTAGTCGTGGTGGGCCTGATCGGGCTGACCTATGACACGGTGACGGCCACCCGCTCACCGGGTCGAACGACGACGCTGATGATCGACGCGCTGCGGGCCGACGTGCCGGCCTCGACCTTGGTGGTCACCGACGATCAGGTGGTGGCCGCGGCCGCCGGTCGACGGGTTCCGCCATCCCTGGTCGATACCTCGAACGTCCGCTTCGAGGCGGGCAGTCTCACGGCCGACGAGTTGATTCGCGTGACCGATGCCGAGGCAGGGGCGGTGTTGCTCACCGGCGGACGCTTCGACCATGCCCCCGAGTTCACCACCTGGGTCGAACAACACTTGGGCCGTGTCGCCACGTTCCCTGGCGGCGGCGCCCTCTACGTCAAGCAATAGCTCAGCGGTCGTAGCCCTTGGGCGCCACACCCATGGCCGAGCTTCGCCGAACCAGACCGGACCCATGGCAGCCATGATGGCGTGCAGGTCGTCGCCATCGCTCTCGGCCGAGCGCTTCGTGATCCCTGCCACTGGCTCCTTTTCGTTGGAGGAGGTGGCGATGTTGGGCTTCGGTCATCGTCACGCCGATCGGTTCGACGGGGTGATGCGTTTGGCGTTCCGCGCCGACGGCGATGGCTACGAGCATCACGGTGCGGTCGAGGTCCGGGCGGTGGCCGAGCGCGTCGAGTGCCGGGTGGTGGCGGGCGACCCGACCACGTTGCGGGCCCAGGTGGCGCGGGTGCTGTCGTTGGACCACGACGGGGTCGTGTTCGACGAGATCGGCCAGCGCGACCCGGTGATCGGGCGGCTGCAGCGTCGAGCTCCCGGCTTGCGGCCCCCGCTCTTCCACTCGCCCTATGAAGCGGCGGCGTGGGCGGTGCTGTCGGCTCGCCGGCCGGCTCGGCAGATGGCCGACGTGCGGCAGAGGCTCAGCGAAGAGCACGGTGCGGTCTTCGAGCTGGCCGGTCAGCCGGTCGCCGCCTTCCCCGCCCCGAGTCAGGTGCCCGGGGTCGAGTCGTTTGCGGACCTCTCCCCCGTGAAGATCGAACGGCTGCACGCCGTGGCCGGTGCCGCCCAGCAGGGCCGGCTCGACGCCGACCACCTGCAGGCGCTCGGACCGGATGCGGCGGTGGCCGAGTTGCTGACGCTTCCCGGTATCGGGCCGCTCTACGCCGAGCTGGTCGTGGTGCGGGCCACCGGCTTCGCCGATGTGCTGACGACCACCGAGCCGAGGGTGTTGGCCGCCGTGGGCGAGCTCTACGGCCTGGGCCGGCCGGCGACGGCACCCGAGTTGGTCGAGATCGGCGAGGGGTGGCGCCCCCGTCGTACCTGGGCGGCCGTGCTCATCAGAGCCGCCCAGCACCGACCCGACCCGACCGGCTGATCCGCCGATCGACTGATCCGCGGTCTCGGGCGATCGAACGGCGTCTGCCACTCGATTCAGGCCACCTGGACGGCATCCTTCAGATTGGCGGGGACCTTGGTGGGGAACGAGATCACCAGATGGCGATCGAGTACAGTGGCGACGCGAGCGAGTGTGTCGAGGCGATGGTTGGCGCCGCCGCCTTCCTCGAGACGAGAGATGACCGACTGCGTAGTGCCCATCCGTTCGGCGAGGGCTCGCTGGGAGAGACCGGCTTCGGTGCGCAGGTCGTAGATGAGCTGGCCGAGCGCGAAGTCCTGCCCGATCTCGTTGCGGGTCTCGGCCGAGGGTCCCGGCCGG
>JAYUBX010000386.1:0-8635 GCA_043740665.1 Candidatus Neomicrothrix sp. | reverse complement strand
ACCCGCTGGTTCGGCAACCCCAATGACCGATACCTGCCCTCCCGCGCCAGATCGGCACCGATTCGGTGCCGATTCGGTGCCGATGGGCGCTCCGATGAGCGACGGGTCAGGCCTCGGTGATGGCACCGCGCTCGGCCCCTTGGGCCAACGCCGCGTACTTGGCCAGCACACCCGTCGTGTAGCGGGGCTCGGGCAGCTTCCACTCGCCCCGGCGCCGGTCGAGCTCAGCCTCGTCGACCATCAGATCGATGGTGTGGTTCACCACGTCGATGACGATGCGGTCGCCCTCGGCCACGAAGGCGATAGGACCACCGTCGACCGCTTCCGGGGCCACATGCCCGATGCAGAACCCGTGGGTGCCGCCCGAGAACCGACCATCGGTGATCAACGCGGCGTCGCCGCCGCGCCCGGCCCCTTTCATGGCCCCGGTGACCGCCAACATCTCGCGCATGCCGGGGCCACCCTTCGGGCCCTCGTAGCGGATCACCAGCACGTCGCCGGCGTTGATCGAGCCGGCCAGGATCGCTTCCATGGCCCCGTCTTCACCCTCGAACACCCGGGCCGGGCCTTCGAATCGATCGAAGTCGATGCCGGCCACCTTGACGACCGAGCCCTTGGGGGCCAGCGATCCGGTGAGCACGGCGATGCCGCCGACGGCGTGGATGGGATCGGACAGGCGATGGACCACCGCACCGTCGGGGGCCGGTGGGTCGATCTCGGCCAGGTTCTCGGCGATGGTGCGGCCGGTCACCGTCAGGCAGTCGCCGTGCAACAGCCCGGCGTCGAGCAACTCCTTCATCACCACGGGGATGCCGCCGATCCGATCGACATCGCTCATGTGGTACTTGCCGTGGGGCTTGGTATCGGCCAGATGCGGCACCCGCTTGGCGATTTTGTTGAAGTCGTCCAGCTGCAGATCGACCCGAGCCTCATAGGCAATGGCCAGCAGGTGCAGGACGGCGTTGGTCGATCCGCCGAGGGCCATGGTTACGGCGATGGCGTTCTCGAACGCCTCCTTGGTCATGATCTGGCGCGGCCGCAGGTCGATCTCCAACAGGTGCAGCACCGCCTTGCCACTCTCATAGGCGAAATCGTCGCGACGACGATCGACGGCCGGCGCGGATGCCGAGCCCGGCAGCGACATGCCCAACGCCTCGCCGATCGACGCCATGGTGTTGGCCGTGAACATGCCGGCGCACGATCCCTCGGTGGGACACGCAGCCATCTCGATCTCGCCCAACTCGTTCTCGGTGATGGTGCCCGCCGCGCAGGCACCGACAGCCTCGAACACGCTGACCACGTCGAGCGCCACACCGTTGCGCTGACCGGGCAGGATCGAACCGCCGTAGACGAAAACCGCCGGCAGGTCGAGCCGAGCCGAGGCCATCAGCATGCCGGGCAGTGACTTGTCACACCCAGCAAAGGTGACGAGCCCGTCGAACCGCTCGGCGTGCATGACCGTCTCGACCGAATCGGCGATCACCTCACGACTCACCAACGACGCCCGCATTCCCTCGTGGCCCATCGAGATGCCGTCGCTCACGGCAATGGTGTTGAACTCGAACGGGAAGCCCCCGGCGTCACGCACGCCCTGCTTGGCCCGCTGGGCCAGCCGGCTGAGCGGCATGTTGCACGGGGTCACCTCGTTCCACGACGAGGCCACGCCGATCTGCGACTTGCCCCAGTCGTCGTCGGTCATCCCGACGGCGCGCAGCATGGCCCTCGCCGGGGCTCGCTCGAATCCGTCGGTCACCTCGAATGATCGCGGCTTCATGGTGTGCTCGGTGGGGCCGTTGCTCATGGGGTCAGAGGTTACGCTTTCGATCGCGATGAGCGACCACCACATTTCTCCGGGCCCGTCGGCCGGTGCCGACCCCGATCTGGTCGTGCAGGGCACCGACATCGCCAAGCAGTGGGGCTCGACCACCGTGCTCGACGGCGCCACCTTCACGGTGCGCCGCGGCATCACCGGTCTGCTGGGCACCAACGGTGCCGGCAAGACCACCCTGCTGGGCATGATGCTCGGCCTGCACCGACCGAACCGTGGCCAGCTGTTGGTGCTCGGCCTCGACCCGGTGCGGTCGGGTCCGGCGATTCGTGAACGGGTCGGCTACTCGCCCGAGCACCACACCCTGCCGCCCGACACGGTCGCCCTCGATCTGGTCCGTCACATCGCCGAGATCCACGGTCTGCCCCACCGTGAAGCGACGGGCCGAGCCAGCGATGCGCTGTGGCAGGTCGGATTGGGCGAGGAACGGTTCCGGCCCATCGGCACCATGTCGACCGGTCAGCGCCAGCGGGTGAAGTTGGCCCAGGCCATCGCCCATGATCCCCAGCTGGTGCTGCTCGACGAGCCGACCGACGGCCTCGACCCGGTGCAGCGCGACGACATGCTGGCGCTGATACGCCGCATCGGTACCGAGTTCGGGATCGACATCATCCTGTCCTCGCATCTGCTCGAGGAGGTCGAGCGGGTGTGCGACAACGCGGTCATCCTGGCCGGCGGACGGGTCGTCGCCAACGGACCCATCACTGAGCTCACCGGTGCGGATCGCGGCCTGCTGGTCGAGGTCGACGACCGGGCCGCCGAGTTGGCCGTCCTGCTGCGACAGCGCGGTCTGGTCGTCGACGTCACCCAGAACCAGTTGGTGATCACTCGACCCGAGCCCGTGGCCGCCGGCGCGGCCAACCTCTACACCCACGTTCGCGACGACCTGGTGGCCAGCGGCGCCGGCCTGCGCCGGCTGACCAATCGCACCGTCAGCCTCGAGGACGTGTTCCTCGAGGTCGGCACATGAGCGGCCCGCCGGTGGGGGGTCCGACGACCGGTCCGACGACCGGTGGGGCCCGCATCCTCGAGCGTGGCTACCGCTCCTATGACGGCCCCCGCCTCGGCACCCGCGGGGCCGTCGTCAGCCTGATCCGTCACAGCGTGCAACGGGTGCTGGGCCTGAAGCGCACGTTCTGGAACAAGATCCTGCCGTTCGGGGCCATCTTTCTGGCCTACGTGCCGGCCATCGTGTTCGTCGGTGCGGCCGTCTTCTTGAAGGACCGCTTCGCCAATCGGGGCCTCGATGTGAATGACGTGATTCCGAGCTACGGCCAGTACTACCTGTACGTGTGGGCCGCCATCTTCGTGTTCAGCGCCTTCGCCGCCCCCGAGGTGCTGTGCACCGATCGCCGCACCGGCATGCTGGGCCTCTATCTGGCCTCGCCCCTGCGACGAGACACCTATCTGGCGGCCAAGGCGGCCGCCGTCGGGATCGTGTTGTCGATCGTCACCCTCGGCCCTCCCCTGTTCATGCTCATCGCCCGCACCATCGCCGGTGTCGGACCGGACGGCTTCGCCGGGTTCGTGTCGGTGCTGTGGAAGGTGATCGTCGGGGGCGTCATCGTCGCCGCGCTGTTGGCATCGCTGTCGCTGGCCGTCGCCTCGACCACCACCCGTCGGGCCGCCGCAGCCGCGGCCTTCATCCTGGTGACCATCGGATCTTCGGTCATCACCGAGGCCCTCATCGACGCCGGGGCATCAGCCAACCTGTTCGTGTTCAACCTGCTGTTCCTGCCCCTCGAACTGGTGGGCCGACTGTTCGGTGAGCTGCCCGGACAGATCCTGCCGTCGGCCGCCACCGTGCCGACCAGCAACCTGGTGGTCGCCTACATCACCTTCACGGTGGTGTTGCTGGCCTTCGTCCGGTTCCGCTATCAGCGCATTCGGGTGACCCGATGACGACGGCCGCCATCGAGGTCACCGGGGTATCGAAGTGGTTCGGCGATCTGGTGGCCGTGTCCGACGTCTCGTTCCGGGTCGAGGTCGGTGTCACTGCCTTGCTCGGGCCCAACGGTGCCGGCAAATCGACCATGCTGCGGATGCTGTGCGGCCTGACCGCCCCGGCTCGCGGCACGATCCGTGTGCTGGGCCGAGATCCCCGTCGTGACCTGGCCCTGGCCGGACGTATCGGTCTGGTGCCGCAACAGGAAGTCGTGTTCGAGTCGCTCTCGGCCGTCGAGTTCGTGCGCCTCGCCGCCGTGCTGCAGGGGCTGCCCGATCCTGAAGGCGCGGCCGTGGCCGCCCTGGGGGTCGTCGAGCTCGATCCCGCCGACCCCCGCCCGACCACCACCTACTCGAAGGGCATGCGCCAGCGCGTCAAGGTCGCCCAGGCGATCGTGCACGATCCCGACGTGATCGTGCTGGACGAGCCCCTCACCGGTCTCGATCCCCGCCAGCGCCTGCACATGATCAGCCTCTTCCAACGGCTCGGAACCGCCGGCAAGTGCGTGGTCGTGTCGAGCCATGTGCTCGACGAGGTCGAGCGGTTCGGCTCACAGGTGTTGGTCATGGTGCAGGGCCGACTGGCGGCCGAAGGCGATTTTCGGGCCATCCGCGAGCTGATGGACGACCGGCCCCATCGCATCCGGATCCGCAGCGATCACGTGCGTCGAGTCGCCACCGGACTACTGGACGAAGAAGTCGTGCTGGCGGTGCGGATCGACGGTCCGGACACCGCCGTGGTCGATACCGACCAGGTGAGCCGCTTTCGCCATGTGGTGGCCGCCGTCGCCCAACGGTCCGGAGCCAACCTGTACGAGGTCGCCCCACTCGACGACGACCTCGAGAGCGTCTTCCGCTACCTGGTCGGTCGATGACCGCGCCCGAACGAACTCGGGCGCCCCGCACCCCGGGGGCGATGGCCAGCCTCTACCGACTGATGCTCGACAGCCAGGTGACACGGGCCCGCGTGCTGAGCCTGGGCGCCCTCGGGCTGGTCAGTGTGCTGGTCGGGCTCGCCATCGGGCACTCACCCTCGGCCGATCACCTGCGAGCCGGAACCCGATTCGTGTTCAACTTCGGGCTGTCCGTGCTGGTGCCGGTCGCCACCCTGGTGTTCGCCTCGGCCGCGCTGGGCGACCCCAACGAGGACGGCACGCTCGTCTACCTCTGGCTGCGACCGGTCGCCCGGTGGAAGATCGTGGTCGCCGCCGCCCTGGCCTCGTTCACGGTGACGTGGCCGATCGTGACCATCCCGCTGGTGATCGGGGCGGTCCTGACCGGAGGCGGCGGATCACTGGTCGGCGCGACCGTCGCCGCCGTGACCGTGGCCACGATCGGCTACGTCGGCCTGTTCGTCGCCCTCGGCCTGCGGGTGAAGCGAGCGTTGGTATGGGGCCTGCTCTATATCTTCATCTGGGAAGGATTCGTGGCGTCGGCCAACAACACCGCCGCCCGTCTCGCCATCCGCTCGTATGGCCGATCGACGCTCACCTCGATCACCGGGCAGACGTTTCGGTTCAGCCCGATCAGTGGCCCGTGGTATTGGCTCGTACCGATCGGCGCCTGCCTCGTCGGGCTCGGCTACGCCACGTGGCGATTGTCGCACCAGGACATCGCCTGACGTCGTCGTCGCTGTTCCGGCGGGATCCGCACGACGGCGAGATCCTGCGCTTGGCTCTGCCGGCACTTGGGGCGCTGGTGGCCGAGCCGCTCTACATCTTGAGCGACACCGCCGTCGTCGGACATCTCGGCACCGACCAATTGGCCGGATTGGCGATCGCCAGCAGCGTGCTGCTGATCGGGTACTCGCTCTTCATCTTCCTGGCCTACGGCACCACCGCGGCCGTGGCCCGGCTGCTGGGTGCCGGCGACGAGGAACGAGCCGCCCACCAGGCCGTGCAGGGCATGTGGCTGGCCTTCGGCGTGGGGTTGGGTCTGATCGTGATCGGTCTGGCTACCGCCCCGGTCATGGTCGACGCGCTGGGCGCCACCGGAACGGTTCGGGTCTACGCCCTGATCTACCTGCGCATCAGCCTGCTGGGGGTGCCGGCCATGTTGGTGGTGCTGGCCGGCACCGGCTACCTGCGAGGCCTGCAGGACACCACCACCCCGCTCGTGGTGGCGGTCGTGTCGGCCACCGGAAATCTGGTGCTCGAGTTGATCTTGATCTTCGGGCTCGGGTTCGGCATCGGTGCCTCGGCCCTGTCGACGGTGATCGCTCAGTGGGGGTCGGCATTCGTCTACGTGCTGTGGGTGCATCGGGCGGTACGCCGCCACGCCATCCGGCTGGCACCCCACGGCCCCACCCTGCGCCGGCTGGCGGTCGTCGGGCGGGATCTCTTCGTCCGTACCGCGGCGCTGCGAGGATCGTTGTTGGTCGCCACCGCGGTGGCCGCTCGCATCGGCACGGTGGCCTTGGCCGCCCATCAGATCGCCTTCGAGATCTGGAGCTTCCTCGCCTTGGCCCTCGACGCGGTGGCGATCGCCGGTCAGGCCATCGTCGGCCGGTATCTGGGCGCCGACGATGTCGATTCGGCCCGCCGATCAGGCCGACGGATGATCGAGTGGGGGGTCGGTGCGGGGGTCGCCTTCGGCGGGGTCACCATCGCCGTCCGAGGGTTGGTCCCGCACCTGTTCAGCAACGACGCCGCTGTGGTGAGCGTGGCCGGACTTCTGCTGCTGTTCGTCGGCGTGATGGAGCCGATCAACGGCGTGGTGTTCGTGCTCGACGGATTGCTGATCGGCGCCGGCGATCTGCGCTACCTGGCCGGGGCCATGGTCGTGTCGTTCGTCGCCTTCCTGCCGTGCGCACTGGGCGTTTGGTGGTTCGGCCTCGGGATCGGTTGGCTGTGGGGCGCGCTGGTGGTGTTCATGGCAGCACGGGCGGTGACGCTCGGGTGGCGGTGGCACGACGGGCGGTGGGCCGTCACCGGGGCCGAGAGGTAACGCCTTCGACACAGTTCGGTCGCCCCCGTCGAGCAACCCGCCCGCCCCGACCCCACCGACACCGGCCCGACCCCACCCCGGCGCAGCCGATCGGCACCGATTCGGTACCGATTCGTTGCCGATCGGGCTGGTCAGAGCACCATTCGGCGAGGCCGAGCCCGATTCGACGAGTAAGAAATTCGACCGGTCAGAACGACGTCGAGCACCAAGGGCCAGCGTCGTCCGTAGCGAAAAACCGGTCGGCTCGACCCAGCACCTCGGGCGAACCTGCCCGGATCCGACCGGCCCGAGCCAGCCGGGACACGGCGAAGCCACCCAGGTAGATCGAGCTCAGCTCGCTGATGCCCAACGTCAGATCGACCCCGACACCGACCCCGACACCGACCCCGACACCCAGGTCCTCGAGCCGGGCGACCTCGGCGCCATCGGGTGCCCCGTCGATCCGGTAGCGACCCGAATTGGCCGGCACGAACGGGTCATCGACCGCCACCACCAGCGAATCGGCCACCGGATAGCACCGAGCCGACAGCGCCCCGACCGGGTCGACGATGCGAGCCCAGAGGAAATCTCTCGTATCGATGTCGCAATAGGCCCGAGAGTCGACCAGGCGCCACGGCAGCTCGTCGTCGACCGCCACGGTGGCCTCGATGCTGGTGACCAAGTCGACGTCGAGCAGATAGCGCCAGAGGGACGCGCCCACCGAGGCATCGGCAGCGACGACCTCCTGCACCTCCAGGACCCCGGCACCCCCCGGTCGATCGTGGTCGACCCGATAGCTGGCGTAGCCGCCAGGACGTCCATCGGTTGGCTCGGCGACCACCACGAACGGCCGGCCGACGCCCTTCCAGGTCTTGGCCTCGCCGAAGATCACCGGCCACCACGAGCTGGGCCGGCTGACCTGGCCGACCCGGGCCCGACGGAACTGATCGAACCAGACCGGCCCGAACTCGATCGCTTCGGCGTTGGTCACCAGGCGCAGCACCACCTCGGCGTCGACCGGGTCGATGAATCGACTGCGGGCCCGCTCGATCTGCACCTTCCGTCGCTCGGTCGCCACGCCATAGCCGAACCGGGCGTAGATGGTGGCCTCTGACGCGGTGAGCAGCGCGAGGACTTCGCCGCGAGCAGCCACATCCTCGAGCTGATGGCGCATCAAGGCTGTCAGCACGCCCCGACGCCGGTGCGTGGGCAGGACAGCAACGGCCGTAACTCCCGAGGTGGGCGTGACCCGACCACCGGGCAGCGTCAGCTCGAAGCCGTAGGCCGACGTCGTGCCGCACAGGGTCGAACCGGCGTAAGCCCCGAAGGTGCGGTCCCATTCGGCGGTGGCTTCGGCCTGGGCCCGGTCGTCGGAGGTGGGCACATCCGAGAACGCGGCGCACTCGACCGCGAAGAACTCGTCGAAATCACTCGCGCCGATAGCCCGTACATCAAGATCCATCACCCTGTTCTAGAGGGCAATGACGTCGACCCCATCACGAGTTTGGCCAGCTCAATTGGTGCAGGTTGCGGTGAAGTAGGCGTCGATGCGAGCCTGCGCCTCCGTAACCGCCGAGTCGGTGAGGCCGTCACCCGCCTGCTTGATCTTGTTCTGGGTGTCGGGGTTCAACAGGTCGTTGTAGTCGACGCTCTTCAACGCCTCGGCGTACTTCTGGTAGGCGGTCGCCACCGTCTGGAAGTCGCTGCGCAACGCTTCAGGGATCTTGGCCTTGAGATCCTGGGTCTTCGACTCAAAATCGTCGATCTGACTCTGGTCGACCCCACCGGCGAACCCCGACGCCTCGACGAATAGGCTGGCGTAGGCGACCGACGCGGCCAGACAGCCCGACATCGACGACCCGATGCCGGGCGAGCTGCCGTACGAGGTGTCCGACGTGCTGGACGAGTCTGACGTCGTGGTGGTCGCCCGCGACGTGC
>JAYUBX010000385.1:0-7115 GCA_043740665.1 Candidatus Neomicrothrix sp. | reverse complement strand
TGACGGGTACCTTCCGTTGGGTCGGATTGATCGAGGTGGTCAGTGCTTGATGCCCATGGTCAACGCCGCCACGTAGGGCGCCGCCGCCGACACGGCCAGGATCGAGGCCGAGCCGCCGCCCGAATAGATGCCGTCGCTGGCGTTGTGGGTGTCACGTGCGGATCGTGACGAGTACGGGGCGGTCGAGGCGTAGACGATGTGGGTGAAGGTGTCGTCGAACAACAGCTGACCGGTGTGGACGATCGAGCCCGAGACATGCACCATCACGTGGACGTGCACGGTGCGGCCCCGGTACCA
This sequence comes from Candidatus Neomicrothrix sp., assembly GCA_043740665.1. Classification (GTDB taxonomy): domain Bacteria; phylum Actinomycetota; class Acidimicrobiia; order Acidimicrobiales; family Acidimicrobilacustridaceae; genus UBA4742. The sequence goes on along the minus strand of JAYUBX010000385.1, from coordinate 6,818 downwards.
ACCCGGGGTAGAGGGCCTCGAACGTCACCTGGCCGCCGCCGTTGGCCGAGGCGCTGCTCGACACGAAGCCCGAATACAGCCCGTCGGCATCGGCGTGCCAGATGTCGACGGTGGCCCCTTCGATCGGTGCGCACGTGGTGGCCCCCACGACCTGCAGGTTCAGGGTGAGCGGGGCGCCGGCTCGGCTGTCGGTGATGTCGCGGCGCACCAGGTCGAGGTCGAGGTAGTACGGGCCCTGAGTCATCTCCGGCGTCAGCGTGCAGCTGGTGGCGGCAGTCTCGACGGCGGTGGTGGCCGTGGAGTTGGTCGAGGTACCCGTGGAGTTGGTCGCCCAGGTGCTGCTGGCGGTCTTGGTGGTGCCGGCCCCGCAGGCGGCCAACACCGCGCCGAGGCCGCGTGCTCCGGTGGTGGCGAGGGCGGTCCGGCGGTTCAACCGGTGGGGGAGCTCGGTCGGCGTCGTGGGCAGGTTCGAGTTCATGAAGTCGATCATGCGCTCGGGTTCTTGGGGCGCTCATCGGGCGAAGCTGGGAATTCCATCCGAAGCGCCGGTTTGCGTCCGAGCGCGTCCTAGGGTCGTCTCGCCGTGCGGGCCGTGACCGCTGTGACCCGGTAGGAGTCGTTGTGTCTGATCCCATCGAGAAACTGCACGTGCTCGTCGTCGACGACGAGGAGAACATCACCGAGCTGGTGGCCATGGGCCTCGAGCTCAGCGGCTTCGACGTCGAGAAGGTCGCAACCGGCCGGGCCGCGTTGGCCGCCATCGAGCGCCGCCGTCCCGACCTCGTCGTGCTCGACGTCATGCTGCCCGATATCGATGGCTTCGAGGTGGCGAAGCGCCTGCGTCAGTCCGAGGGCGAAGGCACGAGCGTGCCGGTGATCTTCCTGTCGGCGCGGGACACGACCAGCGACAAGGTCGAGGGGCTGAGGCTCGGGAGCGACGACTACGTCACCAAGCCGTTCAGCATCGAGGAGTTGATCGAGCGGGTGAAGGCGGTGCTGCGCCGGTCGAGCGGGGCCGGCCCGGGCGAGCGGCAGCTGACGTACGCCGACCTGGTGCTCGACGAGGACACCCGCGACGTGTGGCGCGGCGATCGGCTCATCGAGCTCACCCCGACCGAGTTCAAGCTGCTGCACTGCCTGCTGACCAACGCCCGTCGGGTGTTGACCCGCGAGCAGCTGCTCGAACAGGTGTGGGACTACAACTTCGTAGGTGGCAACGCCAGCGTGCTCGAGACCTACATCAGCTACCTCCGCCACAAGATCGACGTCGAGCAGCCGCCCCTGATCCACACCGTCCGCGGCGTCGGCTACACCCTTCGCCTCCCCGCCGGCGACTAACCCCCCCCGCCCCCCGAAACCGGGCATCCTTGCAGGCCGGATACCGTCCGTTTTCGTGCCCGGTTTCCGCCGTCAGGCCACGAGGTGGAGGTTCCATGGGTGGGCCCTCGGTACCACGCACAGCTCGAACCGCACCAACCAGGCCGATGACCTACGCGTAGCTGATGACCAGTGCGAACACGAGCCAGGCCACCAGCGCCGGAAGGTTCCAATCGGCAAGCACGAACCCTGGGCCCAGGATGGTCGGCGCAAGGGCCGCGATCTGGACGTTGACTACCTGGTCTCTCCATCCCGAAACCGGGCACGGAAACGGACGGTATCCGGCCTGCAAGGATGCCCGGTTTCGGGGGGTGTGGGGTTCGGCGGGAGGACCCAGGGAGTCCTCAGGGTGTTCTCAGGGGGTGGCTTGATCATGGGGGCCTGAGCTCGCCGCTGTGGTGGGCGCCCCGAGGAGCCCCGATGGCGACCGTCCTGATCCCTGAACGAGTGCAACCCGGCCCGGTCGATTCGCCGCCGGCCGACGTTCCCCCGGCGAGCCCGGCCGACCGGGACCGTTCGTGGCCCAAGCGGCTGCGCCACCCCACTCGCTCGGGGTGGATCACCACCGCCATCGCCGCCCTCGCCGCCGTGCTGTACACGTGGAGCCTGAGCAGCGTCGGCTACGCCAACGGCTACTACGCGGCGGCGGTGAAGAGCGCGTCGGTCAGCTGGAAGGCGTTCTTCTTCGGGTCGATCGACCCCGGCAACTTCATCACCGTCGACAAGCCCCCCGCCGCCCTCTGGCTGCAGGCGCTGTCGGCCCGGATCTTCGGCTTCAGCTCGTGGAGCATGCTGCTGCCCGAGGCCGCCGCCGGCGTCGCGTCGGTACTGATCCTGCATCGATTGGTGCGGCGCTGGGCCGGCGACACCGCCGCCCATTTCGCCGCCCTCGCCTTCGCCCTCACCCCGGTAGCGGTCGTGATGTTCCGCTACAACAATCCCGACGCCGTGCTCACTCTGCTCGGTCTGGCCGCGGCGTGGGCGCTCTGGTCGGCCCTCGAGGGCGGCCGCACCCGCATGTTGGTGCTGACCGGAGCCCTGGTCGGCCTGGCTTTCAACGTCAAGATGATGCAGGCGTTCCTCGTGCTGCCGGCGTTCGGGCTGGTCTACCTGTGGGCCGGTCCGCCCCGCCTGCGTCGACGCATCGCCCAGTTGCTGGCGGCCGCCGGCGCCATGTTGGTGTCGGCCGGCTGGTGGATCGCCATCGTGGCGCTCTGGCCGGCGTCGGCTCGACCCTATATTGGCAGCACCACAGACAATTCAATTCTGAGTCTGGTGTTCGGCTACAACGGCCTGTCTCGGCTCTTCGGCCGCTCGGCGGGTGGCGGCACCGGAGGTGGAGCCCCAGGTGGCGGCACCGGCTTCGGTGGCGCCGCCAACTGGCTGCGCATGTTCAACGGCGAGGTCGGTGGCCAGGTCGCCTGGCTGATCCCGATGGCGCTGGCCGGTCTGCTGGCCGGACTCTGGCTCACCCGCCGGACCCCCCGCACCGACCGAGGTCGAGCCGGATGGGTGCTCTGGGGTACCTGGGCCCTGACCTGCGGCGTCGTCTTCAGCCTCTCGTCGGGCATCTTCCACCCGTACTACACCGTGCAGCTGGCCCCGGCCGTGGCCGCCCTGGCCGGAGCCGGCGGCGTCGCCCTCTGGCGTCTCGGGCGCCGCAGCCCGTGGCTGCAATGGGCGCTGCCGGTGGCCGTCGTGGTCACCGCTGGCTGGGGCGTCGTGTTGCTGGCCCGCACCCCCACCTTCGTGCCGTGGCTGCGCCCGATGATCATTGCCGGAGCGGCCATTGGATCGGTCGGGTTGTTCCTGGGCTCGCAGTTCCGTCGTGGCACGTTGGTCAAGATCGCCGCTGCGGTGGCCCTGGTCACCCTGCTGGCCGGGCCGACGGCCTACGCCGTCGAGACGGTAATGCATCCTGCCTCGGGCTCGCTGGCCTCGGCCGGTCCGTCAGCGTCGAGCGGCTTCGGCCGGATCGGTGGGGGTGAGTCGACCGCCACCGACACCGCTCTCGTCGACTACCTCGAAGCCAACCGCGGCGATGCCACCTACCTGGTCGCCACCTTCGGCTCGCAGAGCTCGGATTCGATCATCATCGCCACGGGTAAGCCGGTGATGACGATCGGTGGGTTCAACGGCAGCGATCCCGCCCCGACCCTGGCCCAGTTCCAACAGCTGGTGGCCGAGGGACAGGTGCGCTACGTGCTGGTGAGCGGCAACGGCGCCGGCGGCGGTCCGGGCGGCGGCGGCCCGGGCGGCAGCACCGGCACCAGTCAATCGATCAGCAGCTGGGTCACCGCCAACGGCACCCCGGTCACCGTGTCGGGCTCGGCCACCACCCTCTACGACCTGTCGGGCGTGACCGCATGACGGCGCCCGACGGATCGTACCCCGACCTCACTCCCGACCTCATCCCTGATCTCACCCCATCACCCGCAAGGAGCACCACCATGAACGAAGAGCCGAACCAGGAACCCACGCTGATCGCCCCGACGACGGCGATTCCACCATCCCCGCCGCCGGCGCCTTCGGCCGCGCCGGCGCCATCTGACGGGCTGTGGTCCGGTGGCGATGGCGATTCGGACGGTCCCGTCGGAACCGAGGCCGACGACGTGTCGGGATCGGGTTCGAAGAAGTCGGCCCGAACCTGGATCATCGCCGGCATCGCCGCCGCGGTGCTGGCGGTCGGCTCGGTGGTCGGCATCAGTGTGGTGAGCGGCCACACCGCTTCGTCGGCCGCCACCACGACCGCGGCCGCCGGTCAGAACGGTGGGCCGGGTGGCGGATTCGGTGGCGGCACCGCCGGCACCATCAGCGCCATCGACGGCTCGACCATCACCCTGACCGGCACGACCGGCACGGCCACCAAGGTGACGACCTCGAGCTCGACCACCGTCACGTCGTCGGCCACCGCCGCCCTGGGCGACATCGCGGTGGGCGATCAGGTCTCGGTGATGGGAACCATCTCGGGCACTGACGTGACCGCCCAGCGGATCACCGACACCGGCACGACGGCCGATGCCGGCCCGGGCCAGGGCCAGGCCCCGCCGAGTGGCTCGGGTCAGACCGGTCAGGCCCCGCCCAGCGGAGCCGGTGGCCCCGGCGCCGGCGCTCGCGGCCAGGTGACCAGCATCGACGGCTCGACCATGGTGATCACGGCCACTGATGGCACCGTGTACACCGTCACCACGTCGTCGACCACGACCGTCACCAAGGTGACCACCAGCTCGCTGTCGGCCTTGTCGGTGGGCGAGCAGGTGCAGGTCAGGGGATCGACCGCCACGGATGGCACGGTGACCGCCGAGCGCATCACCGAGGGGGCCGCGACCGGCTTCCCGGGCGGCGGCGGTGGCCCGCCCACGGGTTCGGGTCCAACCAACTAGCGCGCTTCTCGCCGTCTCCTCGCGGCCAACCGATCACCCAAGCCCCCCCGCTCAGGCGGCGCCGGACCCCTCATGAAGGGGGGTTCGAGCGCCGCCCGAGTCGTTTTGGCGGGCCGCCCCGTCGCTAAGGCCCCGCCAAGAGCGCCAGGGCCGCCGCTAAGCCCGCGCTAAGCCTCTTCTCACCCTGCCCTCCCCGCGGTAGACCTGGCTCCATGGCTGATGTGCTCTTCATCCTCGTCGTCGTGGCCTTCTTCGGGCTCATGGTGCTGCTCGTCCATGCGTGTGACCGGATGATCGGTCCCGACGAGTTGGCGATCACCCCCGAGTCGGCCCCCGCGACCCCCGATCCTGTCGATCCCAGCGAGTCGGAGCCGGTGGCGTCATGAGTTACGACAACGTCGCTGCCCTCGTGCTCGCCCTACTGCTCACCGTCTACCTGGTCGTCGCCCTCGTCTTCCCGGAGAAGTTCTGATGACCCTTGCCGGATGGCTGCAACTGGCCGCACTCATCGTGTTCATCCTGATCGGCACCCGCGTGCTCGGGCCCTACATCGCCGGCATCTTCTCGGTCGGCGTCGACGCCCCCGAGAAGCGCCCCTTCGGCGACCGGGTCTTCCTGCCCATCGAGCGGCTGATCTACAAGGTCTGCGGCGTCGACGACGAGAAGGAGCAGCGGTGGAGCGTCTACGCCCTCTCGCTGCTGGCCTTCAGCCTGTTCTCGGTGCTGGCCGTCTACCTGTTCCAGCGGTTCCAGGGCTCGCTGCCGTGGAACCCGAACGGCGTCGACAACGTGCCCGCCCCGCTCTCGTTCAACACCGCCATCAGCTTCGTCACCAACACCAACTGGCAGAACTACAGCGGCGAATCGACCATGAGCCATCTCACCCAGATGGCGGCCCTGGCCGTGCAGAACTTCGCGTCGGCCGCCGTCGGCCTCTGCGTGGCCGTCGCCCTCATCCGGGGCCTGATCCGCCGCCGGGCCACGACCCTCGGCAACTTCTGGGTCGACCTGATCCGTGGCGTCGTGCGCCTGCTGCTGCCCTTCTCGTTCGTGCTGGCGCTGGTCTTCGCCAGCCAGGGTGTCGTGCAGAACATGAACGGCAACACCACGGCCAAGACGGTCGAGGGATCGACGCAGGTGATCCCGGGTGGCCCGATGGCCAGCCAGGAAGCGATCAAGCAGCTCGGCACGAACGGTGGCGGGTTCGTGAACGCCAACTCGGCCGATCCGTTCGAGAATCCGAACGGCCTCACCAACCTGTTGCAGATGTTGGCCCTGCTGGTGATCCCCTTCGCCCTCACCTACGCCTTTGGGCGGATGGTCAAGGATCAGAAGCAGGGCTGGGTTGTCTTCGCCGCCATGTTCACCCTCTGGATCGTCGTGGCCGGTTTGGCCATGACCATGGAGAGCCGGGGCAATCCTGAGCTCACCGCCCGGGGCGCCGACCAGTCGGTGACCTCGACCCAATCGGGCGGCAACATGGAAGGCAAGGAGACCCGCTTCGGCGCCGCGACCTGTGGCCTCTACGCCGGCTCGACGACGGGGACCTCGACCGGTGCGGTGATCTGCACCCACGACAGCATGACGCCGCTCGGCGGCATGGCCCCGCTGACCAACATGATGCTGGGCGAGGTGAGTCCCGGCGGGGTCGGTGCCGGCCTCTACGGCATGCTCACTTTCGTTCTGCTCGCCGTGTTCATCGCCGGCCTGATGGTCGGCCGCACGCCCGAGTACCTCGGCAAGAAGATCCAGGCGGCCGAGATGAAGCTGGTGGTGATCTACATCCTCGCCGTGCCCCTTGCCGTGCTCGGCTTCGCCGCCGCCTCCGTGCTGCTGGGTCCGGCCAAGGCCTCGATCCTCAACCCCGGGCCCCACGGCCTGAGCGAGGTGGTCTACGCCTTCACCTCGGCCGGCAACAACAACGGCTCGGCCTTCGCCGGTCTCAGCGGCAACACCGATTGGTACAACGTGACGCTGGCCCTGGCCATGCTCGTCGGCCGGTTCGTGTTGATGGTCGCCACCCTGGCCGTCGCCGGATCGCTGGGCCGCAAGCAGCCG
>JAYUBX010000384.1:0-2001 GCA_043740665.1 Candidatus Neomicrothrix sp. | reverse complement strand
CCCATGCGGCCGCTGCCGATGTCGTCGAAGTGGGTGGTGGTCCCATTGTTCATCGTGATGGTCGCCTTCGCCGTCGTGCGCAACCTGCCGGGGCCATTGCACTGGCTCGATTCGGCCGGCCCCTGATCTGCGCCGATGCCGCGAGCTGACGCTCAGTCGATGCGCCGCAATTCGTCGCGATAGCGGGGGCCGCGGGCCGCGTACGACCGGCCGGCCTCGGCGATCATGAAGGCCTGGTGGGCCGAGGCCGGCCGCAGCTTGGCCGGCACTCCGAGCGCCATCATCCCGCCCGGTACCTCCATGTTGTTGGGCACGACCGCGTTGGATCCCACCAGCCCGCCGGTGCGAACCACGGCGCCGTGCAGCACGACCGAGCCGTTGCCGACGAGAGCGCCGTCCTCGATGGTGCAGCCTTCGAGATGCACGATGTGGCCGATCACGCAGTCGTCGCCGACCGTCGTCGGCAGCAACCGGGTCGTGTGCAGCACGCTGCCGTCCTGAATCGACGTGCGGGCACCGATGCGGATCTCGCCGTCGTCACCGCGCAGCACGGCTCCGGGCCAGATGGTCGAGCCGGCCCCGATGGTGACCGAACCGATGATCACGCAATCGGGGTGCAGGTAGGCGGTCGGATCAATGGTCGGAACCTGATCGCCGAGGGCGTAGACAGCCATCGGTCGCCTACAGCTGGAAGCGGCCGTAGCCGCCTCGGAAGAAGAGCAGGGGGCCACCCTCGTGCAGCACGTCGAGGTCGGTGACCGCCCCGACGACGATCTCGTGATCACCCGAGGCAACGACGGTCTCGAGGGTGCAGTCGATGTAGCCGAGGACACCTTCGAGCAGCGGCGCGCCGTTGCCCGAATGCTTCCAGCCGATCTCGGCGAACTTGTCATCGGCCTTGCTGGCGAACACCCGGCACACGTCCTCCTGGTTCTCGGCCAGCAGGTTGATGCAGAACGATCCCGCCTCACGGACCCTGGGCCAGGTCGACGAGTGCTGCCCAGCACAGAAGAGAACCTGCGGCGGATCGAGCGAGAGCGACGCGAACGACCCGATGGCCATGCCGACCGGGCCCGCGGCAGTGGCGGCCGTGATGACGGTGACCCCGGTCGGGAAGTGACCCAGCACCTGGCGGTACTTGGCCGTGTCGAAGCTCGAGGCGTCGCTGGTGATGTCCGTCACGGACGAAGGCTCCTGCAGCAGGGGGGTTCGGGCGAACGGACCTTAGCGAGCGGTGGCTCGGGCGGCGCGCAGCGACAGCGAAAGCCCTTCGCTGGCGGCGATCACTTCGCCGATCGAGGTTCTCGCCGCCTTCTCGCGAGCCTCGAGCAGCAGCGAGTCGATGAGCACGTCGTCGTGACCCGGATCGTGGTGGAACAGCGCCAGCCGGCGCACGCCGGCCTGGGCCGCGATGGCCAGGGCGAAGTCGACGGTGCAGTGGCCCCAGTCGGACTTGAGCACGAACTCGGATGCGGTGAACTGCGAGTCGTGGATGAGCAGGTCGGCGCCCTCGCACAGCTCGAGTACGCCGTCCGGGATCGCCAGGCTGCCGTCGACCGGCTGCTGATGATCGGAGATGTAGACGACGGCCACGCCGTCGCGCTCGATGCGATAGCCCGTGGTCGCGCCGATGTGCGGGACCGATCGGGCGGTGATCTTGGCGTCACCGATGACGAACTCGCCGTCGGTGACGGCGTGGAAGCGCAGGTCGCCCGGCAGGTCGGCCACGCGTACGGGAAAGTACGGCGGGCTCATGAACTCGTCGAAGGCAACCGCCAGGGCGGCGTCGTCGGATGCCGGGCCATAGATGTCGAGACTCGACTCGGGCCGCAGGACCGGTGCAAAGAACGGCAGGCCCTGCACGTGATCCCAGTGCAGATGGGTGACCAGCGCGTGACCGTGGAACGGCTCGTCGACCGGCAGGTCGGCCCCCCAGAACCGCAGCCCGGTACCGAGGTCGAGGACGATGGGATCCATGCCCGGCAGGTCGACCGCGACGCA
>JAYUBX010000383.1:0-4361 GCA_043740665.1 Candidatus Neomicrothrix sp. | reverse complement strand
AGCACGACGAGGGCGCTGACGAACGGCCGCTGATCGCCGATGGCCATGGCCTGGCCGACCAGCGGAATCATCTTCAGGGCGGCTTCGAGGTTGGCCGGGCTGATGTTCTTGCCGCCCGCGGTGATGATCAGTTCCTTCTTGCGATCGACGATGCGGACGTACCCGTTGGCATCGATCTCACCAATGTCACCGGTGTGCAACCAGCCATCGGCATCGAGGGCCTCGGCCGTCTTCTCGGGGTCGCCCAGATAGCCGGCGAACACGTTGCCGCCCCGAGCGATGATCTCGCCGTCGGCGGCCAGCGTGACCTCACAACCGGGGATGGCCGGCCCTACGGTGCCGGCGGTGACCCGCCACGGGGCCCAGGTCAGCGGCCCACTGTTCTCGGACATGCCGTAGATCTCGGACAGCGGCACGCCGATCGCCCGGTACCAGCGCAGGATGGCGGGCGGGATCGGTGCCGCACCCGTGATGGCCAGATCGCACTGATCGAGACCGATCATCTCGCGGATCGCCCGGAACCCGACATCGTCGAGAAACTGCCAGGTGTCGCGCTGCTCGTCGGTGGCTCGACCCCACGCCAGGTCGTCGACGATCGGGCCGGCCGCTTCGAGCCCCGCCGCGAACTGGGCCGCCTTTTCGGGATCGGCCGCCATCGCCGCGGTGACCCCGGCATGGATCTTCTCCCACACACGCGGCACGCCGAACACGATGTTGGGGCGCACGTCACGCAGGTAGCCGGCGATCTGACCCGCGTCGGGGCAGGTGATGACCTCGTAGCCGACGAACACGTGCTGGTAGTGGCTCGTCATGCGCTCGGCGATATGCGCCATCGGCAGATAGGACACCACCCGCTTGCCCGCCAGATCGTCGAGGCCGATGCATCGCAGCAGGCTCTCGACCGTCCAGGCCACATTGCGGTGGGTGATCATCACCGCCTTCGGTGGACCCGTGGTGCCCGACGTGTAGATCAGTGTGGCCATGTCGTCGAGCTGGCAGTCGCCGACGACCGTGGCCAGGTCGAGCGGATCGTGGTCGAGGATCTGTCGGGCGTCGATGACGTGGTCGGGGACGGCCAGCACGTCGGGCGAGACATCGTTGAGCACGGCCAGCGTCCGCAACGTCGGCAATTCGTGACGCACCTCGAGGAAGCGGGCCAGGTAGCCGGCATCCTCGACGACGCCCACCGTCGCGCCGCAGTGACCCACCAGGTAGCGAACCTGTTCGGCCGACGACGAGTTGTAGATCGACACCGGCGTGGCCCCGCAGAACATCACCGCCAGATCGAGCGCGTGGAACTCGGGGATGTTGCGCAGCATCAGCACGACCCGGTCACCCGGCACCACGCCGAGAGCCTTCAACCCTGCGGCGGCGCGAGCGACCCGCTCGGCGTACTGCGTCCAGGTCCACTGGCCCCAACCGTCACCCGCCCGCCAGCGCAGCGCGACGGCATCACCGCGCTCGGCCACCGCCCGCAGGAACGCGACCGGCACGGTGCGGCCATCGACCGCGGCCATCACATCGGCACTGCTCATCGGGTCAACATCGCGATCAGCGGTCATGACGGTCTCCTCATCGGGGCGATGACCGAACGCAGTCGGCGGCGCAGGCTGATGGCACCGAGCCGCGTGACGTGCGTGCGACGACCTTCGGCGGCGAACGCCCAGATCCGGGTGTCCCGCTGACGAACAGTGTCGACCAGCCGGACGGCCAGAACCGGCAGGACCTGGGGCGGCGGTTCGGACGAGAACACCACCCGTTCATAGCCGAAGGTGTCGAAGTCCTGCTGGTAGTGCTGCTCGACGAAGCCGGCCGACCGATCGTCAAACATTGTGCGCCAGTCGATGCCCAGTCCCTCGTTGGTGCGGGGCAGCGAGAACGGCAGGCCGGTTCGGTGGGCGATCTTGTCGCCCAGGCTGGCCACACCGCTCACGTCGACCAGGTCGGTATAGGCGAGCTCGGCGGGTTGCAGGCAGGTGACCTGGGGGTGGAAGTGGTGGTCGAGGTCGGCCAGCCGGGGTTGGTCGATCAACTGGTCGACGAACCCCCGAAACGACGCGCCGAGGTCGAGTTGACCATCGACCAGGACGTCATGCGACGCCGCGACCAGAGCCACAGGCGCGCCGGGGTATGGCAGGAAGACGCGGTTCTCCCATGCCCAATAGAACCGGGCATAGGGGTTGCGAGTGACACCCAGGCGCATCCAGTCGGGCGACGCGCACGTGGGCTGCAGCACGGCCAGGATCTGGTGCTGCTCGACGACCCGGCTGAAGGAGATCGTTTCGTTGGAGAGGGTCATCGGGTCAACCTGAGATTCGGCGAGGTGGGGCTACGAGTTCGACGCTGGCACCGGGACTGGGATCGGGGTGGGATCGGGCTGCTCGCCCTGCGCTTGTGCCCGAAGTCACCTTGGTGGCGCGTGCAGGAATGTAGCCGTCGGCCGAACCCGGGATTGACCCGATCGGTAGCAGCGGGCCACACTCGCCCAACGCCCACTTGACCGCCCGGTCTAGTTCGGCTTCCGGGGCGATCTCGTTCACCCGGCATCTACTACCCAGGAGGAGCCAGCACATGGCCACTGCAGTCATCGTCGACGCCGTCCGCACCGCCGGCGGGAAGCGCAACGGCCGGCTCTCGGGCTGGCACCCGGTCGACCTCGCCGCCGAAACTCTGAAGGCGCTCACCCAGCGCAACGATCTCGACCCGGCCCTGGTCGACGACGTGATCATGGGATGCGTCATGCAGGTCGGCGCCCAGTCCCTGAACATCGGCCGCAACGCGGTCCTCGCCGCCGGGTTCCCCGAGTCGGTGCCGTCGACCACGATCGACCGCCAGTGCGGCTCGTCCCAGCAGTCGGCACACTTCGCCGCCCAGGGCGTCATGGCCGGCGCCTACGACGTCGTCATCGCCGCCGGCATCGAGGTCATGAGTGTGGTGCCCATGGGCGCCTCGGCCATGGTCAAGGACGTCGGCTTTCCGTTCGGCGACACCATGGGCCTGCGCTACGCCGACGTCGGTGGCCTCGTGCCGCAGGGCATCTCGGCCGAGCTGATCGCCGAGAAGTGGGGCATCTCCCGCGACGAGCTCGACGCCTTCGGTGCGCTCAGCCAGCAGCGGGCCGAGCAGGCCACCGCCGAGGGTCGATTCGACAACGAGATCATCCCGGTGCGAGCCAAGCCGCGCGATAAGGAGACCGGTGAGCTCATCGAGACCGACGAGATGCACACGGTCGACGAAGGCATCCGGCCCGGCACGACGATCGAGACCCTCGCCAACCTGAAGCCGGCGTTCAAGCCCGACGGGCGGGTCACCGCCGGCAACTCGTCGCAGATCTGCGACGGCGCGTCGGCCGTGCTCATCATGAGTGAAGAGAAGGCCAAGGCCCTGGGTCTCACCCCCCGAGCCCGTTTCCACACCTTCGCCCTGGCCGGCGTCGACCCGGTCACCATGCTGACCGGTCCCATCCCCTCGACGCAGAAGGCCCTCGAGAAGTCGGGTCTGTCGATGGACGACATCGACCTCACCGAGATCAACGAAGCCTTCGCCTCGGTCGTGCTGTCATGGGAGAAGGAACTGCACCCCGACATGTCGAAGGTGAACGTCAACGGCGGCGCCATCGCCCTCGGCCACCCCCTCGGCTCGTCCGGGGCCAAGCTGCTGGCGACCCTGCTCAACGAGCTGGAGCGCACCGGCGGCCGCTACGGCCTGCAGACGATGTGTGAAGGTGGCGGCATGGCCAACGCCACCATCATCGAGCGCCTGGGCTAACCGCTCAGCCGGTTTGGTACCAGCTCGAACCTAGGATGGGGTGCCCTTCGGGGCACCCCATCGTCGTTCTGCCCCGTCCGCGCCGCACCCGCAACACACCCCTCCCCACCCGAGCTGCCACCATGGTCAAGCATCCCGTCATGCTGGGCGCCGTCGTCCTGTTCGCGGCCCTCGCCGTGGCGATGGGGCGTGGCCCGGTGCCGGTGGTGGTGGCCGCGCTGGTGGCCTACCTGATCTTGCGGATCGGGGTGGTGCTCATGGGTGGGCTGGCCCGACCGGTGCCCGAGCCTCTTCCGGCAGGCGAGCTGCGCAAGGTCCGGCTGCTCTTCCGTTGCAGCATCTGCGGCACCGAGGTGCGGATGACGGCAGCCAACAACGAAGACCCCGACCCCCCGCGGCACTGTCTCGAAGACATGGATCTGGTCGCGCCAACGATGGAGTAGTCGACCAGGCCCGGGTCAGTCTCAGATCAGTCCCGGGTCATTGCCCGGTGCTGTTCGTGCAAGGCGTCGACGTCGGGCGAGGATCAGTTCCGAATCCGACCAGACCGGACTCCGCCACGACGGCCAGCACCTCGTCCCGCTGTGTCTCGT
>JAYUBX010000382.1:0-3142 GCA_043740665.1 Candidatus Neomicrothrix sp. | reverse complement strand
GGGCCACCCTCGTGGTCCAAGCCTCGTGCGAGTCGAGCGGTCTTCCCCGCTCCACCCGCAGCCACCCACGAGCCAGGGCCTCCTGGGCGCAATCCTCTGCCAAACCTCGGTCGCCGCAGAGGGAAAAGGCGATTCGAGACAGGCGACGGTAGAGGTCGGCGGCTTCGACCACGAAGGCTTCAGGCGGCATTCGATCCCTCACAACCGGAAAGACGCACGAACCCCCCACCGAGGTTCGATCTCCTTCACCGTTCCACAGCTCGATCCGACCACCGGCTCGATCGACGCAGAACTCCAGTCGGCACCATCCGCGACCGATACCAGAAGGACCTCTAGTCTCCGAGATGCTTCGGGGCTCTAGGGGCGAAGCACCTGTGGGGGGTGATCGGTAGTACGTCCGGCAACTCCCTACTGTTGTGTTCGATCGCCTCGATACCGTGGGCGATGTCTCCAACCGAAACCGGCTGCTACCCGCTCAACGAGGAGATGGTTCTCATGCCGAACACCCCCGACGATCCCCCGTCTACGTTCCCGTCGCCGACCCCATCACGGTCGGCGGCCGATCCTACCGGCCATCTGGTCTGCGCCTACTCCCCCCGCTGGCTCAGCGGACCGACCCCGGCGTTCGAGGGACTGGTGGCCACCTGGTCGGCCAGCGACGAACCCGAGCCGTCCCTTCAGCCCGGTGGACGTCCACCCGCGTGAGCCCGTTCACCCTGCGGCGCCAGGCGGCCAGGGTGGTGCTGCTGAACCGCGATCGCCACGTGTTGTTGCTGTCGGCGTCTGACCCGGTCGACCGGGCCAAACCCCCGTGGTGGGAGATCCCCGGCGGTGGCATTGATCCTCACGAGTCGAGCGACGACGCGGCCCGCCGCGAGCTCTACGAAGAGACCGGCATCACCGAAGTCGAGATGGGCCCGTGCGTCTGGACCCAGCACTCGGTGTTCGACTTCGCCGGCCTGCATTTCGACCAGCACGAACGGGTGCACGTGGCCTGGTGCGACGAAGCGCACGACGTGCGGCCCGCCGCCCTCGAACTGCTCGAGGCAGCGGCGTTCTCGGGCCACCGCTGGTGGGATCTCGACTCGCTGCTCGCCAGTAGCGAGTCGGTGTTGCCCCACCGGCTCCGCGAGTTCCTGCCGGCCCTGGTCGCCGGTGACCTGCCCGCCGAGCCCCTCGACATCACCCACAATCCCAGCTGACCCGCCCCCCAACCCGGTTCTGGCGGCGGGTCTGGGGTCAGCCGAACTGGTCGAGCATCAGGTGGGCGGCCGAGATCAGCTCGTCACCCGACGCGTCGATGCCCTCCCAGCCGTTCACCCAGGCCAGCAGCGACGAGAACCACACGAAACCCAGGGCCCGCATCACCCGGTTCTGCACGTCAGGATCGAAGTCAGCCGGAAACGCCATGGCCTGGATGCGACCCATGACCTGATCCATCTCGTCCTTGCAGCCGGCGACGGCCGGATCGGGCGACGCCAGTGCGGTGACCACCGCCGCGCTCAGATCGGGCTCCTTCTCCATGGCCCGAGTGGCGCGGCGCAAGATGTCGACCATGCGGTCGGCAGTGGTGTTGCCCTTGGGTGGCCGCAGCCGGATGCGGCTCTCGAGATCGGTGATCCACTGCACCTGCACCGCCGCCAGCAGATGATCCTTCGACGTGAAGTAGCGATAGATCGTACCGAGGGCGACCTGGCCCCGAGCCGCGACGTCGCGCATCTGTACCGCGTCGTACCCACCCTCGGCCGCCAGATCGAGCGCCGCCCGGATCACCCGTTGGCGCCGAGCCACCTGCCCCCGCGTCAGCTGATCAGGACCCCCGACCGCCGCCGGCTCGACACTCGTCTCACTCACGTCGGCCATCGGTCAACTCTAGTTTCCACTGCCCGAGGGCTTCAGGTTTCCACTGCCCGCAGGCTTGGGATCTCTCGGCAGGCCCAACACCCGCTCACCGATGATCGACCGTTGCACCTCGTTGGTGCCTCCCGCGATCGAGATGGCGGTGGCGTGCAGCAATCGCCACGTCAGCAGATTCGAACCGTCTTCGCGCGACCCGGCCAACATGCCGTCGGCCCCCTGGATCGCCTTGCCCAGCGAGCCGGTGCGGCGCAGATGGTCGGCCATGAACAGCTTCATGATCGACGTTTCGGGCCCCGGCGCCCGGCCGCGGGCCATCGCCGTCTGCGCCCGGTAACCCAGGTAACCCAGGATCTCGGTGCGGGTGTGGGCGGCGGCCAGCTCCTGTCGGATCCTCGGGTCATCGGTCAGCCCCCGCTTGCGGGCCAGATCGATCAGTCCGCCGAGGTCGGCCATGTGCGTGCCGCCGCCGATCATGGCTCGTTCGTTGGCCAGCGTGTGCACCGCCGCCGGCCAGCCCTGGTTCAGCCCCTCGAGCCCACCGAGTATCTGGTCGACCGGAATCGTGACGTCGGTCAGGAAGACTTCGCTGAAGTGCGACTCGCCAGTCATCTGCCGCAACGGCCGGATCTCGATACCCGGCGTGGTCATGTCGACCAGGAAATAGGTGATGCCCCGATGCTTCGACGCCTCGGGATCGGTGCGGGCCAGCAGGATGCCCCACTGGCTGGTCTCGGCGTTCGACGTCCAGACCTTCTGACCGTTCACGACGAAGTGGTCACCGTCCCGCACGGCTCGCGTGTTCAGCCCCGCCAGGTCGCTGCCGGCCTCGGGCTCGCTGAACAGCTGGGCCCACATCTCGTCGCCGCGCAGCATGGCGGGGATGAAGCGGTGGCGTTGCGCGTCGGTCCCGAAGGCCAGGATCGCCGGTCCGACCATGTTGTGCGACACCATGAAGGCGCCCGTGCTCACCCCGAAATGGGCCATCTCCTGGGCGAAGATGATCTCCTGCATGATCGAGCCGCCCCGGCCGTACCAGTCGGCCGGATAGCTGATGCCCGCCCACCCGGCATCCCACAACGTGCGCTGCCACTCGACCGATCGGGCCATGAGCTCGTCGTTGTCGACACTCGAATCGAAGAACCCCTCGGACCAATCGCCCGGGGCACCCTTGGCCACGGCGTGATCCTCGAGCCAGGCTCTGGCTTCGGCCCGGAACGACGCCTCTTCGGGGGAATCCTCGATATCCACCCGCGTACGATAACGCGTTCTAGTTCTGACGCTC
>JAYUBX010000381.1:0-1738 GCA_043740665.1 Candidatus Neomicrothrix sp. | reverse complement strand
GAAGTGGCCGTCGATCGCGAGCTCGAGACCCAACTCTGGTCGATGGACCAGCCCGAGTTCGCCGAACGCCTCGCCGCCCTGCAAGCCAAGATCCGCCGCACGTAGCCCGCCGCTCTAGCCTTGGTTCGTGAGACGACGCTCGGAACGCGATGCGGACGTGACCCCGCAAGCGCCTTTGGGCGCGGATGTCGTACGCATCAGCGGCCGGACGTTCGAAAGCCTTGCCGCACTGATCCATCGACGACCGCGAAAGGCGCTCTTCCACTCCGCCATCGTGGCGGTCAACGCGAACGGCTCGTTCGCCATCGAGATGGCACCGATCCCCGACGCTCGAGGACCGCAAGACCGCGGCGTGGTGTCCGAGGGCCCCGTCGGCGCGAGCTGGGCTGGCCGGTACCGGATCTTCCGATACGAGATCCGACGGTGGCAGAACGGCATCATCCCAACAGATCCTCGATCTGGTTCCGTCGGTACCGACTCCGACGTGGGGCCGCAACGAGCTGCACACGAACGACATGTGGAACTCGAACTCGGTCGTGTCCTGGTTGCTCGTCCGATCGGGGATCGACCCCGAGGCCGGTCACCTGCCCGCGGGCGGAAGGGCTCCCGGCTGGGACGCCGGCGTGGTGACGGCCCGGCGCGGCATCCACTGAACCAGGTCAGCCGACCCACTCGTTGAGCAGGTCGTCGCGGCGTTCCCACCAGTCTTCGGCGGTGATGGCGTAGCGGACGTGGTCCTCCCACGTGCCGTTGATCTCGAGGTAGCGCACCGCGGTGCCCTCCTCGCGAATCTTCAGCTTCTCGACCACGCGCCGGCTGGACCCGTTGCGGGGGATGATGGCGATCTGCAACCGGTGCAGCCGCAGTTCCTCGAACACGTACCGACACAGCACGACGAGGGCCTCGGGCACGTAGCCCTGGCCGGCAACCTGCTCGTCGATCCAGTACCCGACATAGGCACTCTGGAACGGACCGTGCTGCACCGACGACACGTTGATCTCGCCACAGAACGTGCCGTCGGCAAAGATGCCGAACCCGAAGCCGGTGCCGAGCTGACGTTCGCGTTGGCGGGCGCTGCACCGCACCGCGAAGGCGTCCTTGTCCTCGATGACGTCGGGCTGCCCGGCGATGCGTGACGGCTCCCACTTGGTGAGCCACTCGTCGTTGCGTCGCCGAACATCGCGCCACGAGGCGAAGTCGGATGCGACCAGTGGACGCAACAGCACCCGACGACCGAACTGGGCGGTCATCGCAGGATCTCTGCCAGCGCACCCAGCAGCAGGGTGACGTTGGCCGGCCGGGCCGTGTGACCCATGCAACCGATGCGCCACATCCGCCCGGCATAGGCCCCGAGACCACCACCGATCTCGATCCCGTAGCGATCGAGCAACAACCGGCGCACTCCCGCCTCGTCCATCCCCGCCGGCAGTCGATCGACCGGGACGAAGGCCGTCGTCAGCTCGGGCAGGCGATGGCCCTCTTGGGCGAACAACTCGAAGCCCAGGTCGACCAACCCGGCCTGCAGCGCTTCGCCACAGGCCTGGTGCCGGGCGAACGAGGCGTCGAGGCCCTCGTCCAGCAGGGCACCGAGGGCGGCGTGCAGGGCGAAGATCATCGAGATCGGGGCGGTGTGGTGATAGGCCCGGGCGCCCTCGCCGGTGACGTAGCGCGCCAGCATGTTGAGGTCGAGATACCACGATTGCGGTCGCTCGACGAGCTGCTCGATCGCCCGCGGGCT
>JAYUBX010000380.1:0-2265 GCA_043740665.1 Candidatus Neomicrothrix sp. | reverse complement strand
GTCGTCGCCGACACGCGAGTGGTCATGGCCGCCCTGGCTGTTCGCTTCAACCGCGACCCCACATCAGCCATGACCGTCGTCGGTATCACGGGCACGAACGGCAAGACCACGACCTCGTTTCTGCTTCGGGCCATCTTCGTGGCGGCCGGCCGGTCCGCCGAGGTCCTGGGTACCCTGTCCGGCACGCGCACCACCCCCGAAGCTCCCGAGCTGCAGGCCCGCTTGGCGGCCATGCGCGACCGCGGTATCGATTCGGTGGCGATGGAGGTCTCGTCTCACGCCCTGGCGATGCACCGGGTCGACGGCACCCATTTTGCCGTCGCTGTCTTCACCAACCTGAGTCGCGACCATCTCGACTACCACGAGACGATGGAGGCCTACTTCGAGACCAAGGCCCGCCTGTTCGAGCCCGAGATGGCGGCGCAGGCGATCGTCAACACCGACGGACCGTACGGTCGGCTGCTGCTCGACGCGGCCAAGATTCCCACCGCCGGCTCGTCCCTGAACGAGGTCACCGATCTCGAGGTCGGAGCATCCGAGAGCCGATTCACCTGGAGAGGGCGGCTCGTTACCCTGGGCATTGGCGGCCGATTCAACGTGGCCAACGCCCTGGTCGCCGCCGGCGCCGCTCTCGCCGTCGGCATCAGCGAAGCGGACGTGGTGGCCGGACTCAGCCAGCCGTTCGACGTGCCCGGCCGGTTCGAGGCCGTCGATGTCGGCCAACCGTTTCCGGTCATCGTCGACTACGCCCACACCCCCGATGGGCTCGAGCAGTTACTGCTGGCCGTCCGCGACCTTCGCCCGACCGGGTCGATCATCGTCGTGTTCGGGTGTGGCGGCGAGCGCGACCCCTCGAAGCGCCCGGCCATGGGTCAGGTGGCGGCCCGGCTCGCCGATCGAGTGGTCCTGACGGCAGACAATTCAAGGGGCGAGCAGACCGGAGCCATCATCGACGCGGTGAGACAGGGATACGACCAGGCCGCGGGACGACGGGCCCGTGAGCTGCTGATCGAGCCCGACCGGCGCCGAGCGATTGCCGCCGCGGTCGCGCTGGCGACCGACGACGATGTCGTGGTGATCGCCGGGAAGGGCCACGAGACGACGCAGGACCTGGGTGGCACCGCGGTGCCGTTCGACGATCGCGAGGTGGCGGGCCTCGAACTGCGCCGGCGGTATGGTGAGCCGACATGATCCGGCTGCTGGTCGCCGCTGGCATCGCTCTGGCGGTGTCGATGGTTGGCTCATGGTTTCTCATTGGTTGGCTCACCCGCCACCGGGTCGGCCAGCCGATTCGCGAGGACGGCCCCGCCGGCCACAAGACCAAGGCCGGCACGCCGACCATGGGCGGTGTCGCCATCGTGGTCGCGGCGGCCGCCGGCTGGCTGATCAGCGACGTCTTCGGTGGCATCTTCACGCGACGCGGCATCCTCGTGATGGGTGGCATCATCGGTGCCGGCATCGTGGGGTCGATCGACGATTGGCTCAAGGTGTCGCGCGAGCGCAACCTGGGGCTCAACAAGACGGCCAAGACCATCGGGCTGCTCGTGGTGTCGAGCGCGTTCGCCATCGGAGCCCTGATCTTCACCAACGTGTCGACCACGTGGTCGTTCACCCGCTTCAACCTGCCGGGCATCGAACTCGGCTACGTCGGCTGGGGCATATGGGCGGTCGTGGTGATCTACGCCACGACCAACGCGGTCAACCTCACCGACGGGCTCGACGGTCTGGCCTCGGGCTCGGCCATCTTCGGTTTCGCCGCCTTCGTGGTGATCGGGTTCTGGGGTTTCCGTCACCCATTGGTTTACGGGGACCAGAGCTTCCTCGACCTGGCAGTCGTGGCCGCCGCCATGTTGGGAGCCTGCACGGGGTTCCTCTGGTGGAACGCGGCGCCGGCCAAGATCTTCATGGGCGATACCGGTTCGCTGGCGATCGGCGCGGCCCTGGCCTGCCTGGCGCTGAGTACCAACACGGCCC
This sequence comes from Candidatus Neomicrothrix sp., assembly GCA_043740665.1. Lineage (GTDB taxonomy): Bacteria > Actinomycetota > Acidimicrobiia > Acidimicrobiales > Acidimicrobilacustridaceae > UBA4742. Next base: position 291 of record JAYUBX010000380.1, on the reverse strand, counting down.
TGTTGCTGCCCCTGATCTGCGGCCTCAACGTCATGGAGGCGGTGTCGGTGATCCTGCAGGTCGGCAATTTCAAAATGACCGGCAAACGCATCTTCCGGATGGCCCCGATCCACCACCACTTCGAGCTAGGTGGATGGCCCGAGACAACGGTCATCATCCGATTTTGGATCCTCGCTGGGGTGTGCACCGCGCTGGCCCTCGGTCTGTACTACGCCGACTTCGTGAGCTTGAAGGTGCTGGATTGACCGGTGCTCGAACCCCGGCCGGCGGTGACCTGTCGCGAACGCTGGT
>JAYUBX010000379.1:0-17525 GCA_043740665.1 Candidatus Neomicrothrix sp. | reverse complement strand
GTGATCGCCGCCGTCAACGTCGTCTTCCCATGATCAATATGACCCATCGTCCCCACATTCGCGTGAGGCTTGTTCCGCTCGAACTTCTCTCTGGCCATGACGGTGTCTCCTAGAGCCTTTCTGAAACGAATGCGATATCGGGGAGGGTGGAGCGGCGATTACTCGCCGCGGACCCGGGTGACGATCTCTTCCTGCACGCTCGACGGCATCTGCTGATACGAGTCGAACTGCATCGTGTAGGTGGCGCGACCCGAGGTGCGAGAACGCAGGTCGGTAGCGTAGCCGAACATCTCCGACAGGGGCACCTGGGCGTTGATGACCTGGCTGTTGCCCCGCTGCTCCATGCCACCGAGCTTGCCTCGACGACTGGACAGATCGCCCATCACGTCGCCCATGTAGTCGTCGGGGGTGACCACCTCGACCTTCATGATGGGCTCGAGCAAGATCGGCTTGGCCTTGCGGGCGGCTTCCTTGAAGGCCATGGTGCCGGCGATCTTGAACGCCATCTCGGACGAGTCCACGTCGTGGTACTTGCCGTCGAGCAGCGTGGCCCGCACGTCGACCGTGGGGTACCCGGCCAACACACCCGCGGTCATGGCATCCTGGATGCCGGCGTCGACCGAGGGGATGTATTCCTTGGGGATCTTGCCGCCGCTGATGCCATCGATGAACTCGTAGCCGCCGCCGGCGCCCGTGTTCTCGATCGAGATGGTGACCTCGGCGTACTGACCCGACCCACCGGTCTGCTTCTTGTGGGTGTAGGTGCTCTTGTCGACCTTCTGGCTGATGGTCTCGCGGTAGGCGACCTGCGGCTTGCCCACCGTGGCGTCGACCCGGAACTCGCGGAGCATACGGTCGACCAGCACCTCGAGGTGCAGCTCGCCCATGCCGGAGATGATGGTCTGGCCGGTCTCCTCGTCGCTGCGCACCTGGAAGGTGGGGTCCTCCTCGGACAGCGAGAAGAGCGCCTTGCTCATCTTGTCCTGGTCGGCCTTGGTCTTGGGCTCGACCGCCACGTGGATCACCGGCTCGGGGAACTCGAGCTCTTCGAGCACGATCGGGGCGTCGATGGCGCAGAGCGTGTCGCCCGTCTTCGTGTTCTTCAGACCGATGCCGGCCACGATGTCGCCGGCGAAAACACCGTCGCGGTCCTGCTGGTGGTTGGCGTGCATCTCGAGCACGCGTCCCAGCCGCTCCTTGTTGCCGGTGCGGCTGTTGTAGACCTGCGCACCCTTCGGCATCTGACCGCTGTATACGCGGAAGTAGACGAGCTTGCCCACATCGGGGGCCGTCATGATCTTGAAGGCCAGCGCGGCGAACGGCTCGTCGTCGTCGGGCTTGCGCTCGAGGGTCTCGTTGCCCTTGAGGTTCATGCCCTGGGTGGGCGGCAGATCCATCGGCGACGGCAGGTAGTCGACGACCGCATCGAGCAGCGGCTGCACGCCCTTGTTCTTGAAGGCGGTGCCGTTCAGGATCGGCACGACCTCGTTGGCAATGGTCGCCCGTCGGATGGCCACGCGCAGCTCGTCGGCCGAGACCTCTTCTTCGCCCACGAACTTCTCGAGGATGCCCTCGTCGAAGTTGGCGATCGTCTCGACCAGCTCGGCGCGGTATTGCTCGGCCTGCTCGAGCAGATCCGCCGGGATCGCTTCGACCGTCCACTTGGCCCCGAGCTCTTCGTCCAGCCAGACCAGTGCTTCCATGGCGAGCAGGTCGATGATGCCCTTGTAGTGACCCTCCGCGCCGATCGGCAGCTGGATGACGGCGGGGGTGCAGTCGAGACGGTCCTTGATGCTGTCGAGCGCCTTGAAGAAATCGGCGCCGAGACGGTCCATCTTGTTGATGAAGCACATGCGCGGGACGCCGTACTTGTTGGCTTGGCGCCAGACGTTCTCGGTCTGGGGCTCGACGCCGGCGACGCCGTCGAACACGGCGATGGCCCCGTCGAGCACCCGCAGCGAGCGCTCGACCTCGACGGTGAAGTCGACGTGGCCCGGGGTGTCGATGATGTTGATGCGGTGGTCGTTCCACATGCACGTGGTCGCCGCCGACGTGATGGTGATGCCCCGCTCCTGCTCCTGGACCATCCAGTCCATGGTGGCGGCGCCCTCGTGGACCTCACCGATCTTGTAGTTCCGACCGGTGTAGTAGAGGATCCGCTCGGTGGTCGTGGTCTTGCCGGCATCGATGTGGGCCATGATGCCGATGTTGCGGGTGCGCTCGAGCGGGTGTGTCCTGGCCATCGTCTCTGTCTCTCGTGGGCTCGGGGAGGGGAGCTCGGGCGAGCTCCTCGGCGTCGGGTGCGTTCAGTAGGTTTCGGCCGGACCGACAAGGATCGATGCCGGTTCGCGGCAGCACCGACCGAGGAGATCCGGTCGGTGCGAGCAGCGTTCCGGCTCGCGCCGGGTGCCGGCGGTTACCAGCGGTAGTGAGCGAAGGCCTTATTTGATTCGGCCATCTTGTGCACGTCTTCACGGCGCTTCACCGAAGCGCCTACACCATTGGAGGCATCGATCAGCTCGTTGGCCAGTCGTTCGGCCATGGTCTTCTCGCGGCGCTGCCGGGAATAGCCGACCATCCAGCGGATGGCGAGGGTGTTGGCCCGACGGGGCCGCACTTCGATCGGCACCTGGTAGGTGGCACCACCAACGCGACGGCTCTTGACCTCGAGCTGGGGCTTGATGTTGTCGATGGCCCGCTTGAGCGTGCCGATCGGCTCGGCTTCGGTCTTGGTCTGGATGATCTCAAGCGCTTCGTACACGATGCGCTCGGCCGTCGACCGCTTGCCGGCCTGCAGGACCTTGTTGACGACCTGCGTGACCACGATCGAGTGATAGATCGGATCGGGCATCAGTTCACGACGAGGGGCGGGACCTTTGCGAGGCACGTCAGCTCTCCTTCTTGGCGCCGTAGCGGCTACGCGCCTGCTTCCGGTCGCGCACGCCCGAGGTGTCGAGCGTGCCGCGGATGATCTTGTAGCGCACACCCGGGAGGTCCTTCACCCGGCCGCCACGCACGAGCACGATGGAGTGCTCCTGCAGGTTGTGGCCCTCGCCGGGGATGTAGGCGGTGACCTCCATACCACTGGTCAGACGCACACGGGCGACCTTGCGCAGCGCGGAGTTCGGCTTCTTGGGAGTCGTGGTGTAGACGCGCGTGCAGACCCCCCGACGCTGCGGGGCGCCCTTGAGGGCCGGCGTCTTGCCCTTGGCCGGCTTCGACTCGCGGCCCTTGCGGACCAGCTGCTGGATGGTGGGCACGAATGCACCTTTCAAAGAGATTTTCGTCCTGCGGTGGCCCAGGGACGCCATTGACGTCCGGGCCGACTGACCATGCTACGAGTGGCCGGTGCCATGGGGCAAACCGCCCGGCCGGACGGTACGAGAATCGCCTCAGCCAGCGTCGCTTCCGGTCGGAAGATCGATGATCTTGGCGTCGGGGAGCTCTTCGCCCATCTCGGCCTGATCCCCGGTTCCAGCGACCAGGTCGGAGCGGCCAGCCAGCCATTCGGCCAGGTCCGGCTCGTCGGCCGACGAGGAGTAGAACTCCATCGGCTGATAGTCCGGCGCCTTGGTGGTGATGTTCTTGTACACACCCATGCCCGATCCGGCCGGGATGAGCTTGCCGATGATGATGTTCTCCTTGAGGCCGAGCAGCGAGTCGCTCTTCGACTCGATGGCGGCCTCGGTGAGCACCCGGGTGGTCTCCTGGAACGACGCCGCCGACAGCCACGAATCGGTGGCCAACGACGCCTTGGTGATACCCATGAGCTCGGGACGACCCTCGGCCGGGGTCTTGCCTTCCTGCACCAGCGCCCGGTTGGTGTCGGTGTAGACCTTCTGGTCGACCCGCTCGCCCGGCAGGAAGTCCGAATCGCCGGGCTCCTGCACGGCGATGCGCCGAGTCATCTGGCGGACGATGAGCTCGATGTGCTTGTCGTGGATCGGCACGCCCTGATCGCGGTAGACCTTCTGGACCTCGAGCACCAGGTAGGCCTGTGTCTCACGGATGCCCTTGATCTCGAGGAGTTCCTTGGGATCGCGGGGACCTTCGACGATGGCATCGCCGGCCTGGATCTCCTGGCCTTCGGTGACCTCGAGACGGGCCAAGCCCGGCACGATGTAGGCGTCCTCGCTGCCGTCATCGGCGACGACGGTGACGACTCGGCCCTTGCCTTCGTCGTCCGAGATGCGCACCACGCCGGACAAACGGCTGAGGGTGGCCTTGCCCTTGGGGCTCCGGGCCTCGAACAGCTCGACGACGCGAGGCAGACCGCCGGCGATGTCGCCCGCACCGGCGATGCCGCCGGTGTGGAAGGTCCGCATGGTGAGCTGGGTTCCCGGCTCACCGATGGACTGGGCCGCGATGACGCCGACGGCTTCGCCCGTCTCGATGGTCTTGTTGGTGGCCAACGAGAGGCCGTAGCTCGCGGCCGAGATGCCGATGTCCGAATCATCGGTGAGCGGAGACAACACCCGCACCCGGGTCACGGCCGGATCGTCGCGGAGCAACTCGAGCTCTTCTTCGTGCACCGTCAGGCCGCGCTTCATCACGGTGCCGTCCGACAGCGTGATGTCGTCGGCCAGCACCCGGCTGTAGAGCTTGTTCTCGAGGTAGGTCCGACGGCCGGGCTGATCGGGACCGACATCTTCGATCCAGATGCCGCGCACGGCGCGGGGCTTGCCGTCCTCGCCGGGAGCAAAGGGATCGTCGGTGTTGATGATCAGTTCCTGGGCGACGTCGACCAGACGACGGGTGAGGTAACCCGAGTCGGCGGTGCGCAAGGCGGTGTCGACCAGGCCCTTCCGGGCACCAGGCGTGGCGATGAAGTACTCGAGCATCGTCAGGCCTTCACGGAAGTTGCTCTTGATCGGGCGGGGAATCATGTCGCCGCGAGGGTTGGCCACCAGGCCGCGCATACCGGCGATCTGACGCACCTGCATCATGTTGCCGCGTGCACCCGAGCCGACCATCATGTCGATGGGGTTGAACTTCTGGGCCTTGAGCGATTCCTCCATCTTCACCTTCACCTCGTCGGTGGCGGTGGTCCAGATCTCGACTTCCTTCTGGCGACGCTCGCCGTCGGTGATGATGCCCCGACGGAACTGCGCCTCGACCTTGTCGGCTTCCTTCTCGTGACGATCGAGGATCTCCGCCTTCTCTACCGGCGTCTGCACGTCGTCGATCGACACGGTCAGCCCCGACTTGGTGGCGAAACGGAAGCACAGGTTCTTGATGTTGTCGAGGGCAGCGGCGACCTCGGACTTGTCGTACTCGTCGGCCAGGATGTCGACCAACTCGCCCATCTGACGCTTGGTGACGCGCTCGTTGATGAAGGCGAACCGAGCCGGCAGGGCCGAGTCGAAGAACACCCGACCAACCGTCGTCTTGTGATAGGTCGCGGCCTTGCCGTTGGCCGGGGTGGCCAGCAACTTGGGGCTGCGGAACTCGATCTCGGCGTGCAACGACACGTGGCCGGCCTCGTAGGCCCGCTCGAGCTCGTACAGGTGACGGAACACCCGGCCCTCACCGAGATCACCCGACACGATCTCGGTCAGGTAGAAGGCACCGATGATCATGTCCTGGGTCGGCGTGACCAGCGGACGCCCATCGGCCGGGCTGAGCACGTTGTTGGCCGACAGCATCAGCACCCGGCTCTCGGCCTGGGCTTCGGCCGACAGCGGCAGGTGGACCGCCATCTGGTCGCCGTCGAAGTCAGCGTTGAACGCGTGGCAGACCAGCGGATGGATCTGGATGGCCTTGCCCTCGACGAGGATCGGCTCGAAGGCCTGGATGCCGAGGCGATGCAACGTGGGGGCCCGGTTCAGCAGCACGGGGTGCTCCTTGATGACCTCCTCGAGCACGTCCCACACCTGGGGACGACGGCGCTCGACCATGCGCTTGGCCGACTTGATGTTCTGGGCCAATTCGGCGTCGACCAGCTTCTTCATGACGAACGGCTTGAACAGCTCGAGGGCCATGAGCTTGGGCAGACCGCACTGGTGCAACTTGAGCGTCGGGCCGACCACGATGACCGAACGGCCCGAATAGTCGACGCGCTTGCCGAGCAGGTTCTGACGGAACCGACCCTGCTTGCCCTTGAGCATGTCGGACAGCGACTTGAGCGGGCGGTTGCCCGGCCCGGTCACCGGCCGGCCGCGGCGGCCGTTGTCGAACAGTGCGTCGACGGCCTCCTGCAGCATGCGCTTCTCGTTGTTGACGATGATCTCGGGGGCGCCGAGGTCGAGTAGACGCTTGAGCCGGTTGTTGCGGTTGATGACCCGGCGATAGAGATCGTTGAGGTCAGACGTCGCGAAGCGGCCACCGTCGAGCTGCACCATCGGGCGCAGCTCGGGCGGGATGACCGGCACCACATCGAGGATCATGGCGCGCGGGTCGTTGATGCGCTTGCCGTTCTCGTCACGGCGGTTGAACGCCGAGACGATCTTCAGCCGCTTGATGGCCTTCTGCTTGCGCTGGGCCGACAGGGGCCGCTGGCCCTCCTGCGGGTCGATGGCGGCGCGCAGCTTGACTTCTTCCTCGTCGAGATCGAGGGCCTCGATCAGGTGGGCGATGGCTTGGGCGCCCATGCCACCGGTGAAGTAGTCGCCGTATCGATCGGTCAGCTCACGCCAGAGCATCTCGTCTTCGATGATCTTGCGGGAGAAGAGGTCCTTGAACTCGTCGAACGCCCGCTGCAGGACATCGATCTCGAGGTCGTACTGCTCGCGGATGAGAGCGATGTCCTTCTCGGCGGCCCGCTGACGAGCCTTGACCTCGGAGTCCTTGGCGCTTTCTTTCTCGAGGTCCTCGACCTCTTTCTCGAGATCTTCGAAGCGCTTGGCGATGACCAGCTCGCGCTCCTTCTCGATGGCGTCGCGCTCACCCAGCATCTCGACCTCGAGGTTGGGCAGGTCCTGCTGGCGCTTGTCCTCGTCGACCGAGACCACCAGGTTGGCGGCGAAGTAGATGACCTTCTCGAGCTGCTTGGCCTTGAGCTCCTCGCGGACCTCAGTGCCCATCAGCAGGTAGGCGAGCCACGACCGGGTGCCACGGAGGTACCAGATATGCACCGTCGGTGCGGCCAGCTCGATGTGGCCCATGCGCTCGCGCCGGACCTTCGAACGGGTGACCTCGACGCCACAGCGCTCGCAGATGATGCCCTTGAACCGGACGCGCTTGTACTTGCCGCAGTAGCACTCCCAGTCCTTGGTCGGCCCGAAGATCTTCTCGCAGAAGAGGCCGTCCTTCTCGGGCTTGAGCGTGCGGTAATTGATGGTCTCCGGCTTCTTGACCTCGCCGTTCGACCACGTGCGGATCGAGTCGGCCGTAGCCAGTCCGATGCGAAGCTGATCGAAGTTGTTGACGTCGAGCATGCTCTAGCCCCTCTCCGCCTGGCGGCGGGCGTCTTCTTCGTCACTGCCCCGCTCGGGCCGTGACAGGTCGATGCCGAGTTCCTCGGCGGTACGGAAGATGTCTTCGTCGAGCTCACGCATCTCGATCTCTTCACCGGTGGTGGAGAGGACCTCGACGTTGAGGCACAAGGCCTGCATCTCCTTGATGAGCACCTTGAAGCTCTCGGGGATGCCGGGCTCGGGGATGTTCTCGCCCTTGACGATGGCCTCGTAGACCTTCACCCGGCCGAGCACATCATCGGACTTGATGGTGAGCAGTTCCTGCAGGCAGTAGGCGGCGCCGTAGGCCTCGAGGGCCCAGACCTCCATCTCGCCGAAGCGCTGGCCACCGAACTGGGCCTTCCCGCCCAGCGGCTGCTGGGTGATCATCGAGTAGGGACCGGTCGACCGGGCGTGGATCTTGTCGTCGACCAGATGGGCCAGCTTCAGGATGTAGACGATGCCGACGGTGACCGGGTTGTCGTACTTCTCACCGGTGCGGCCGTTGAACAGGGTCGTCTTGCCGTTGCGCTGGATCAACCGACCGTGGTCGCCGTAGTTCTTGACGCCCGGGTTGTCGCCGCCCGGATCGGTGAACTCGAGATGACCGGCCTCGGGGGTGAGGTTCTCGAAGATGTGCTGGATGGTCGGGTGCCTACCGGCCTGATCCTCTTCGTCCCAGTGCGCCCCGTCGAACACCGGCGTGGCGATGAGCGTGGCCGGCGGCGTGTTGGTGTGGGTCTTGCTCTCGACCCCACGATACGGATCGTCGCCGACGTTCTCGCCGTTGACGTCCCAACCCCAACGGGCGGCATAGCCGAGATGGGCCTCGAGGATCTGACCCACGTTCATGCGGGACGGCACACCGAGGGGGTTCAAGATGATGTCGACGGCCGTACCGTCGGCCAGGAACGGCATGTCCTCGAGCGGCAGGATCTTGGAGATCACGCCCTTGTTGCCGTGGCGGCCGGCCAGCTTGTCGCCCACGCTGATCTTGCGCTTCTGGGCCACGTAAACCCGCACCAACTGGTTGACACCGGGCGGCAGCTCGTGACTCTCGTCCCGGCTGAACACCTTGACGTCGATGACCTTGCCCGACTCGCCGTGGGGCACCTTCAGCGAGGTGTCGCGGACCTCGCGGGCCTTCTCGCCAAAGATGGCTCGCAGGAGCCGCTCTTCGGGGGTGAGCTCGGTCTCGCCCTTGGGGGTGACCTTGCCCACCAGCACCGCACCCGGGTCGACCTCGGCGCCAACGCGGATGATGCCGCGCTCGTCGAGGTCGGCCAGGATCTCTTCGGAGAGGTTCGGGATGTCCCGGGTGATCTCTTCGGGGCCGAGCTTGGTGTCGCGTGCATCGATCTCGTGCTCGTGGATGTGGATCGACGTGAGCACGTCGTCCTTGACCACGCGCTCGGACAAGATGATGGCGTCCTCGAAGTTGTAGCCCTCCCAGGTCATGTAGGCCACGACCAGGTTCTTGCCCAGGGCCAGCTCGCCGTTCTCGGTCGACGGCCCGTCGGCGAGGATGTCGCCCTTCTTGAGCTTGTCGCCCTCGACGACACGCGGCTTCTGGTTGATGCAGGTGTCCTGGTTCGAGCGCTCGAACTTGAGCAGGCGGTAGGCCTTGCGGCCCAGCGTCTTGTACTCGACGGTGATCGAGGTGCCATCGGCGGCAACCACGAAGCCGTCTTCCTCGGCGATCACCATGTCGGCCGCATCGCGAGCGGCTCGCGCTTCGATGCCGGTGCCGATGTAGGGCGCCTCGGCCTTGACCAGCGGGACCGCCTGGCGCTGCATGTTGGCGCCCATCAGGGCCCGGTTGGCATCGTCGTGTTCGAGGAACGGAATCAGGGCGGCGGCGACCGACACGATCTGCTTGGGTGAGACGTCCATCATCTGGACCTCGGCCCCCGGCACCGCCGAGATGTCGGTGGTCGAACCGAAGAAGACGTCGCGCTCGAGCTGCAGCTTGAGCTCGCCCAGCGTGGCCGACTGCGGCGAGCGCCGCACCAGCACCCGCGGGTCACGGAACGACCCGTCGGGGTTGAGCGGCGCGTTGGCCTGGGCGACGACGTATTCCTCTTCCTCGTCGGCCGCCAGGTAGACGATCTCGTCGGTGACCTTGCCGTCGACGACCCGCCGGTAGGGCGACTCGATGAAGCCGAACTCGTTGACCCGGGCGAAGGTGGCCAGGGCGCCGATCAGACCGATGTTCGGGCCTTCCGGGGTCTCGATCGGGCACATACGGCCGTAATGGCTGAAGTGCACGTCGCGGACCTCGAAGCCGGCCCGCTCACGCGACAGACCACCCGGGCCGAGCGCCGACAGGCGGCGACGGTGGGTGAGGCCCGACAGCGGGTTGACCTGATCCATGAACTGCGACAGCTGACTGGTGCCGAAGAATTCCTTGATGGCGGCAACCACGGGCCGGATGTTGATGAGCGTCTGGGGCGTGATGGCCTCGACGTCCTGAGTGGTCATGCGCTCGCGAACGACCCGCTCCATGCGGGACAGGCCGATGCGAACCTGGTTCTGGATCAGCTCGCCGACCGACCGGATGCGGCGGTTGGCGAAGTGGTCCTGATCGTCGAGGCGGTAACCCGGCTCGGCGTTGACCAGGTGCAGCAGGTAGGTCGTGGCGGCCAGGACCTCGGCCGGGGTGAGCACCGGCTGGTCGGCCTCGGGATGTTCGAGTTCGATGCCGAAGATCTCTTCGATCTTGGCCAGCTCGGGGCCCAGCTTGCGGTTCAGCTTGTAGCGACCGACGCGGCTGAGGTCATAGCGACGGCTCTCGAAGAAGGCGTTGCGGAAGTAGGCCTTGGCCGACTCGACCGACGGCGGCTCGCCCGGACGGGCCCGCTTGTAGATCTCGACCAGGGCTTCGTCCTGGGTCGGAGCGAGCTCACGATCTTTCTCCCACTGACCTTCGAGGAAGTCGAAGTGGTTGACGAACTTCTGCAGGAAGCCCGGGTAGTGCTCCTCGTCGTAGCCGAGGGCCCGCAGCAGCACGAACAGGCTGAGGCGACGCTTGCGGGCGACGCGGCAACCGGCGGTGACGTCCTTGCCGGGCTTCTGCTCGACGTCGAACTCGATCCACTCGCCTCGGTAGGGGTGGATGGTGCCGGTGACCAGCTGATGCTTGGTCAGGTTGCGCAGGCGGAACCGCTCGCCCGGCTGGAAGATGACGCCCGGTGAACGAACCAGCTGCGACACGACGACGCGCTCGGTGCCGTTGATCACGAACGTGCCCTTGTCGGTCATCATGGGGAAGTCGCCCATGAACACCGTCTGTTCCTTGATCTCGCCCGTGGTGGCGTTCATGAACCGGGCCCGAACGAAGATCGGCGCCGAGAAGGTCATGTCCTTCTCTTTGCACTCCTCGACCGAGAACTTCGGCGGCGGCCGCAGGTCCTCGTCGTCGGGATCGAACTCGAGCTCGAGCTGCAAGGTCTCGGTGAAGTCCTTGATCGGGCTGATGTCACGGAACGTCTCGGCCAGCCCCTCGTTGAGGAACCACTCGAACGATGCCCGCTGAATAGCGATCAGATCGGGCAGTTCGAGGACCTCGGGCAGGTTCGCGAATGAGTAACGGTCCCGGATTACAGGGCGAGCAGACAAGGATTACCCCTCGGTAGCAGGCGGACGGCGGTGATGACGCGGCATCCGTACCCAGACGCGCAGGGTCGCCAAAGAAGGAACGGCGAGAGCGAGACGGGCGTGCACGACAGACGAGAAGCCTAGGCGCGCACGCGCTGAAGGGCAACCCGAGGGATTTCACCAAATCGGGCGCAGGCGGGGGATCAACCATTTCTTCCCCGAACAAGTTGCGGGCAGGGTAAGACGCCACGGCCGATCGGTCAAGGATCCCAAGATTGCGAAATTATGACGGCCGCTCGAGGAGGCCGGCTCGCAGGGCCTCCAGGTCGGCCGCGTCGGTGCCCGCCATCTCGCTCAGATAGCCCGCGATCGAGCCGTAGCGCTGCCGGAGCCCGACCAACGTGGCCGCCATGACCGGCCGTGGCGCGGTGAAGTACGGCAGCAGACGGTCGATGTCGACCCCTCGGGCCGCCAGCTCGGGACGCAGCCCGGCCACGCGGGGTGCCGCCAGGTAGCGATTGGTGAACTCGTAGTCGTCGAGGATGTCCGGGTCGGCCACGCCCAAGGCGCCGAGCAGCAGGGCGGCCAGCAGCCCGGTGCGATCCTTGCCGGCGGCACCGTGGAACACCAGGGGCTGGTTGGCGGGGTCGGCCGCCCGCCGGACCACTGCTCCGATCGGCCGGCCCGAGGTTTCGAGCAGCTCGAGGTAGCCGTTGGTCATGAACTCGTCGGTGATCTCATCGAGATCACCGGTCGCGATGCATCGCAGCAGGTCGTCGTCATCCAGACCGTCGCCGCCCATGGCGGCGCGCGACCACGCGACCGTGGGATCCAGCCCCGCCGGCCGACCCAGCGTCGTCGCCTCGGCCCGCAGATCGCACACCGACCCGATACCCAGCCGACCGAACACCTCGATGCCCGCGGGGGTGAGCGCGTCGAGCGAATCGGACCGGAAGATCCGACCCCACCGCACGGGCCGGCGGTCGGCGCCGCGAGGGCCGCCCAGGTCACGGAAGTTTCGGGTACCGGCGACCCGAACCAGTCGCTCGGCGGCCACCACGAACTCGCCGTCGAGATCGAGGACGTGCACGTAGACCCGGAAGCCCTCCGGCAGCCCCGCGACGCGAACCCGACCCGGCTGGGAGACCGGCACGATCACCGTGCCGGCGTCGTCGGGCGATCCGCTGAAGAAGACGGTCGGGTCGTCACCGCCGCGCCACCGCACCTGCAGCTCGTCGCCGACCCGATCGACCAAGAGGTTCGTGATCACCGCGGCACGCTAGTGCTGCGTCCGCCCCCGAAAACCGCCGGAGGCCATGACCGCGTGCGGTCATGGCCTCCGATACGGGTTGCCCCGGCCGGCGCCGCATCACGGCGCTGAGGTCTGGGCATGGTGGGGTCGTTACTTGACCTCGACCGAGCCGCCAGCGGCCTCGATGGTGCTCTTGGCCTTCTCGGCATCTTCCTTCGACACCTTCTCGAGGATCGCCTTGGGGGCCCCGTCGACCAGGTCCTTGGCGTCCTTGAGGCCGAGGTTCGTGAGGGCACGGACCTCTTTGATGACCTGGATCTTCTTGTCACCGGCGGCGGTGAGGATGACGTCGAACTCGTCCTGCTCTTCGACGGCCTCGGCCGGGGCACCGGCGGCGGCCGGAGCGGCCGCGGCCGCCGGAGCGGCCGCCGTGACACCGAACTTCTCTTCGAAGTCCTTCAGCAGCTCACTGAGCTCGAGCACGCTCATGCTGGCGATGCTGTCGAGAATTTCTTCCTTGGTAGCCATGATCAGTTTTCCTCCGTGGGGGTGTCCGAGGCCACAGCCACGGATTCGGTGTCGGTCGCGGCGGGTGCCGCGTCATCGGTTTCGGGTGACTCGGCCGGGGCCTCGTCAGGCGTGACCTCAGGTGCTGCTTCGCTTGACTCGGCCGGAGCCTCGTCAGACGTATCGACCGACTCGGCCGAGGCCTCGTCGGTGGCAACGTCCGGTGCTACTTCGACCGACTCGGCCGGGGCCTCGTCGGGCTCGGGAGCCGCGTCGGGGACGCCGCCCTGCTCTTCGATCAGGGCAGCCAGGCCGTAGGCGAAGTTGCGCGGCAGCGCTTGGAGCAAGCCGGCGAACTGTTGCATCGGTGCGGCGAGCGCACCGGCCAGACGGGCCAGCAGCTCCTCGCGGGGTGCGACCTCGGCCAGCGCCTTGGCATCGGCCGCCGACAGCAGCTGGTCACCCAGCACACCGCCCTTGACCACCAAGTTCTCGTTGGTACGAGCAAAGTCACGCAGGGCCTTGGCCACGACGACCGGGTCACCATCGACGAAGGCAATGCCGGTTGGTCCGGTCAGGAGCTCATCGAGCTCGAGGCCCAGGTCACGCGCGGCAAAGCGAACGAGGGTGTTCTTGTAGATCTTGTAGGTACCCCCGGCTTCGCGGAGCGAGCGTCTCAGGGTGGCCATCTGGGCCACGGTGAGTCCGCGGTACTCGGTCAGCAGAGCTCCGCTGCTCGCCGAGAAGCGCTCACGCACTTCGTCGACGACCGCAACCTTCTCTGGTCTCGGGTTCTCCATCGCGCCTCCTTTCAAACGGTTGCGTCGCCGAAGCGACGGTTCTTGGTCGGACGGCACCGCAAGCGGTACCGGTGCCACCCGGAGGTGGCGGAACCTGCGTTCAGAAACGACGCAGGGACGCTCGCAAATGCGAACGCCCCTGACGTCATCGGAGGAGTTCGCCTCGTCTGGCGGACTGAGGTCCGTTCGGCCCTTCGAGAAGAGCACCAGAGGTCTGTGGCGAGCAGAATGAGATGTGAGATCGGCCCAGGTCATGCAGGCACGATCGGCTCGATCAGCCTAGTCACCCACGCTGATCGAGCGGAAATCAGATCAGGCGTCGACGGTGCCGTCGGTCGGGGCGAACATCCGGTTGGGATCGATCTTGACCCCGGGCCCCATGGTCGAGGCCAGGGTGATGCGACGGAAGTAACGACCCTTGGCCGTCGAGGGCTTGGCCCGCTCGAGCTCTTCGAGCACGACCCGAAGGTTCTCGGTGAGGGCGTCGAGCTCGAAGCTGACCTTGCCCACCGGCACGTGCACGTTGCCGTAGCGGTCGGTGCGGTACTCGACCTTGCCGCCCTTGAAGTCGGCCACGGCCTTGGCCACGTCCATGGTGACGGTGCCGGTCTTCGGGTTCGGCATCAGGCCTCGCGGGCCGAGAACTCGGCCCAGCTTGCCGACCTGCGGCATGAGGTCAGGGGTGGCGATGGCCACATCGAAGTCGAGCATGCCGCCCTCGACCTCGGCGGCCAGGTCCTCGGCCCCGACGAAGTCGGCCCCAGCGGCGCGGGCCTCGTTGGCCGCCTCACCTTGAGCGAACACGGCGATCCGAACGTCCTTGCCGGTGCCGGCAGGCAGGGCCACCGTACCGCGGACCATCTGGTCGGCCTTGCGGGGATCAACCCCGAGCCGCACCGCGACCTCGACCGTCTCGTCGAACTTGGCCGTGGCCAGGGTCTTGACCAGTGTCAGCGCCTCGAGCGAGCTGTGGAGCTGCTCTCGGTCGTAGCGGCGGGCCGCATCGGTATAGGACTTTCCATGCTGCGCCATTTCGGCTCCCTCGGTCGGGCACCCCGTGAGGTGCGATGTGACGGCGCCCGGACGAGGTCGTTCCGGTGCCCATGAGATCGGCCCGGCGATCGCCGGGCCGACAAACCTGCGATCAGGCGACGACGATGCCCATCGAGCGGGCGGTGCCCGCCACCTGCAGCTTGGCCGCGTCGAGATCGTTGGCGTTGAGGTCAGGCATCTTGATCTGGGCGATCTCGGTGACCTGCGCGTCGGTGATCGAGCCGACCGTCTCGCGACCAGCGGTGTTGGCCGCCTTCTCGAGGCCGGCGGCCTGCTTGATGAGCACGGACGTGGGCGGCGTCTTGAGCACGAACGTAAACGAGCGATCCTCGTACACGGTGATCTCCACCGGAACGATGGTGCCCTTCTGCGACTCGGTCGCCGCGTTGTAGTCCTTGCAGAAATCCATGATCGCCACGCCGTGCGGGCCCAGGGCCGTACCGACCGGCGGAGCCGGTGTGGCTGCCCCCGCGGGGATCTGGATCTTGACGACGGCCGCCACCTTCTTCTTGGCCATGCTTCCCTTACTTTCCTAGCGAGTGAACGCCTGTCGGCGCAGCGGACCAGTGTGGCTGGTAGGAGCAGATGAGACAACTCGGGCTCGAACGCCTACGACGGCGCGAGCGGGGTTGCCTAGAGCTTGGCGACCTGCGAGAACTCGAGCTCGACGGGGGTTTCGCGCCCGAAGATGTTCACGAGCACCTTCACCTTGAGCTGATCCTCGTTGATCTCGACGATCTCGCCGGAGAAGTCGGCGAACGGGCCTTCCTTCACCCGAACCGTCTCGCTCAACTCGTACTCGAGGCGAGGCTTGCCCCGCTTCGGAGCGTCCTCGCCTTCGGGCTTGACCTGCAGGAACGCCTCGACGTCCTTGCGGGGCAGCGGCGACGGCTTGGCGCCCTGGCCGACGAAACCGGTGACGCCCGGCGTGTTGCGCACGACGTACCAGGAATCGTCATCGAGGTTGCAGCGCACCAGCAGGTAGCCGGGGAAGACCTTCTTCTGCACCACGATCTTCTTGCCGTTCTTGAACTCGACGACGTCCTCCATGGGGATGACGACCTCATGGATGCGCTCCTCCATGTTCATCGAGGAGATACGGGCTTCGAGGTTCTGCTTGACCTTCTTCTCGTACCCGGACTGCGTGTGCACCACGAACCACTGGCCGGAACGATCGAAGGGGCTCTCGATGGGCGCGGCCGCGGCCTCTTCGAGCAGCGCATCCTCGTCGAGGACCTCGAACTCGGCTTCGATGATCGCTTCGGCCACGAGCTCCTCGACGATCTCGTCTTCGATTTCCTCGATGATGAGTTCTTCGATGATCTCCTCGACCACGGCCTGCTCGACGAGTTGTTCGTCGATGGTCGGGTCGTCGATGGTCGGGTCGGGGGTGATGTCGGCCTCGTCAGGGGTGAGAGAGTCGTTGGGCGGAGAAGAGCTCATGCGTTGAACAACTTGAGTACCAGCTGACTGAAGCACCAGTCGACCGCGAAGATCAGGGTGGTCATGACGACAATCGCGACCAGCACGATGATCGAGTAGTTGATCGTCTCGGATCGACTTGGCCACGCGACCTTGCGCAGCTCGCCCCGCACCTCGTGCATGCCTTGGCGGCTGAAGAGGCGACTCTCCTTGACCTGGGCTTGGGCGGCGCGGGTGGGCGTGCCCCGCTTGGCGCGGATCGGCTCGCCGTCGGCGTCGACCTCGCCTCGGCGCTGCATCTCACGCTTCTGTTCACGATTCATGGCCATGACGGCACACCTTCAGGGGGACGTACTTCGACAGAATGGGAACGCACTGGAGCAGGGCACGAGGGACTCGAACCCCCAACCCCCGGTTTTGGAGACCGGTGCTCTACCAATTGAGCTAGTGCCCTAGGGGGACGCGTGTAGCGGACAGGTTAGCAAACGACTCCGACTCCAAAACATCGAGGGTCGCCGAGGGGGTGTTCAGCCCGCCAACGGCAGTCGTCGCCGGGCCCGGCCGGCGATCACCAATGCGCTGCCGGCGACGACGATGGCCCCCGCGTAGGTGATCCTCCGGCCGCGGAGCACCGATCGGACCGCCCGTTGCTCACCCGGTTGCTCGAGCGCGTCGAGGACGTCGGCCAGCCACCCCGGCGCCGGTTCCAGCAGGTCGGTGCGCAGGTCTTGGAGAGCCCGCTGCAGCCGACGTTCGTGGACGACCTCGGCCTGGCATCGAAGGCACGATTCGACGTGGCCGCGATCGGCCCCGTTCAAGCCGGTCAGCTCACCAGCCGCTCGGGCCAGCCGGGTGGCGACGGCGTCACACCGCACGGGCGTCACCCTGCTCGAGCGGCGAGCGGCTCGACGCCGGGCGATCCGCCGTCTCGGTCTCTGCTGCGCCATGGTCGGCCAGCTGCTGGAGGTCCTCACGAAGGCGGCGACGGGCACGATGGAGGCGCACCTTGGCGGCCGATACCGAGATGCCGAGCTCGGCCGCGATCGAATCGTGGGGCAGGTCATAGACGTCCCGCAGCACCACGACGGCCCGCATCCGAGGCGGAAGGCCCATCAGCGCGGCCTGCAGCCGGTCTCGGAGCGCCCCCGATTCGAGGGCCGATTCAGGATTCGCCGCCGGGCGCAGGTCGTCGGCGGGCGTGTTCTCGTCCAGCTGATCGTGGCGGTGCCGCCCCCGCCGCCCCAGATGCGTCGACGCACAGTTGCTGGTGATGCGATAGAGCCAGGTCGAGAACTGGGCGTCGCCCCGGAACCGCTCGAGGCCCCGAAAGGCCCGGAGGTAGGTCTCCTGGGCGATGTCGCGTGCATCCTCGGGATCACCGGTCAGGCGGAAAGCCAGGGTGTAGGTGTCGGCGTAGGTGAGCCGAACCAACTCGTCGAACGCCAGACGGTCCCCTGCCTGGGCGCAACGAACCAACTCGGCGGTTGTCTGGGCCATCAC
>JAYUBX010000378.1:0-3259 GCA_043740665.1 Candidatus Neomicrothrix sp. | reverse complement strand
GCGCCGAGCGCGGTGAAGGCGTCGGCCCCGTTGGTGATGATCCAGGGGATGTTGGCCAGCGTCTCGACGTTGTTCACGATGGTCGGCTGCAGGTAGAGGCCCTTGGCCGCCGGGAAGAACGGCGGCTTGAGCCGGGGCATGCCCCGATTGCCTTCGAGACTCTCGATCAGGGCGGTCTCCTCGCCCACGATGTAGGCGCCGGCGCCCCACGACAACACCACGTCGACCGAGAAATCGGTGCCCAGGATGTTGCGGCCGATGTAGCCGGCGGCATAGGCGTCGTTGAGCGCGGCGGCGATGCGTTCCTGCGCCAGCGCCATCTCGCCCCGAACGTAGAGGAAGGCCTGACCGCATCCGACGGCGTAGCAGGCGAGCAACACCCCTTCGATGAGCTGATGGGGATCGCGCTCCATCAGCATGCGGTCCTTGTAGGTACCGGGCTCGCTCTCGTCGCCGTTGACGACCAGGTAGCGCGGCCAGACGCCAGGCGGGCAGAAGCCCCATTTCACGCCGGCCGGGAAGCCCGCGCCACCCCGACCGAGCAAGCTGGCCGCCTTGACCTCGTCGGCCACCGCCGCCGGCGGACCGGCGAGGGCCTGGCGCAGCGCCTGATAGCCACCCGTCGCCTCGTAGCGGGCGAGCGTGTGCGAATCGTCGTAACCGAACCGGCCGGTGATGATCTTGGGAGCGTCGGTCACGGTCATCAGGACACGTCCCCTGTCGTCGATTGGGCGGGACTGAACCACACCGGCTCGCGACCGTCAGTCGGGGGCACCGGACCGGCGCGCCGGTCGGCCGGGATCGCCTGTCGGACCCGAGCGAGGGTGCCGTGCGGCGGTACCTCCTCGTCGAGGCGCCCATTGCGCAGGTCATCGACCATGGCGTCGAACTGGTCGTGGGTGATGCGATGGCGATAGCGATAGTTGACCTGCAGGCAGGGTGCCTCGGTGCAGGCGGCGATGCACTCGACGTCCTCGACGGTGAACAGGCCGTCGGGCGTGGTGTTGCCCGACCGGATGCCCAGCGTCTTCTCGGCGTGGTGCAGCAGCTCTTCGCCGCCGACCAACTGGCACGAGATGTTGGTGCAGATGTTGACCAGGTAACGCCCGACCGGCTCGAGCTTGAACATCTCGTAGAACGAGCAGGTGCCCAGCACCTCGGCCGACGTGATGCCGATCAGGTCGGCGATGTGGCTCATGGCGTCGGTCGTGACGTAGCCGTCCTGCTCCTGGGCCAGGTGCAGCAACGAGATGAGCGCCGACTTGGCCACCGGGTATCGGCCGATGATCTCGGTCGCCACCAGCTGGTTGTCGGCGGTGAAGCGGGCCATCAGCGATCGACCTCGCCGAGGATCGGGTCGACCGACGAGATGATGGCGACGGCGTCGGCGATCAGGCCGTCGTGCATCAGGTGCGGCAACGTCTGCAGGTTCACGAAACTCGGTCCCCGGATGTGCATGCGGTAGGGGTGCGAGCTGCCATCCGACACGATGTAGCACCCGAGCTCACCCCGAGGCGATTCGACGGCACAGTAGGCCTCGCCTTCGGGGACCTTGTAGCCCTCCGTGAAGATCTTGAAGTGATGGATCAACGCTTCCATCGACTCGTCGATGCGGGCACGAGGCGGCGGCGTGACTTTTTTGTCCTGCACGCGGTAGTCGCCCTTGGGCATGCGGTCCAGGATCTGGTTCACGATGCGGATCGACTCGCGGATCTCGTTGAGGCGGATGGCATAGCGGTCGAAGCAGTCGCCGTAGGTCCCGACGACGATGTCGAAGTCGACGTCGTCATAGGCGAGGTACGGCAGGTCACGCCGTAGGTCCCACGCGTAGCCCGTGGCTCGCAGAATGGGACCGGTCGTACCCAGGGCCATGCAGGTCTCGGTGTCGATCACGCCGACGCCCTGCAGGCGTTCGCGCCAGATCGGCTGGCCGGTGAGCAGCGTGTCGTACTCGTCGAGCCGGGGCGGGATCATGTCCATCAGGCGCAAGAGGTCGTCGCGCCAACCATCGGGCAGGTCAGCAGCGACGCCGCCGGGCCGGATGTAGTTGTGGTTCATCCGCAGCCCGGTGACCTTTTCGAGGAACCGCAGCGTCTCCTCGCGTTCACGCCATCCGTACAGCATCATCGAGACGGCGCCGAGGTCCATGCCGTTGGTGGCCATGAACAGCAGGTGCGACGAGATGCGATTCATCTCGGTCATCAACATGCGGATCCAGGTGGCCCGCTCCGGCACCTCGATGTCGAGCAGCTTCTCGACCGTCAGCGAGAAGGCCAGCTCGCTGAAGAGCGGCGAGGCGTAGTCCATGCGGGTGACATTGGTGCAGCCCTGCAGGTAGGTGAGCTCCTCGCCGGTCCACTCCATACCGGTGTGCAGGTAGCCGATGATCGGCTTGGACCGCAGCACGGTCTCGCCACTGAGCTCCATCATGATGCGCAGGACCCCGTGGGTGCTCGGGTGCTGCGGGCCCATGTTGATGATCATGGTCTCGTCGTCGCGAACCTGATCGTCCCGCTGTTGCTGCGCGGCGGCGTCGGCCTCGGACAGTCGCAGTACCGAGCCGGTCTCGCGCATGCGCTCGACGGCACTCACGACGTCTCGACTGGCGAGCTCCTGGCCACCCTCGGAGGTGAGAGCAGGATCCTCGCGCCGGAGCGCGTGGGCCTCGTCAGGCGTCGAAGTCTCGGTGTCAGGAATGGCGGTGGTCATGGTGGTCTCCGTCTACCGGCTCGTCGGAGCGCCCTTGAACTGCACCGGGATGCGGCCCGAGTCGTAGTCCTTGCGCAACGGATGACCGATCCAGTCCTCCGGCAGCAGGATGCGGGTGAGGTCAGGATGACCCTCGAATCGCACTCCGAACATGTCGAAGACCTCGCGCTCCATCGCTTCGGTGCCAGGGTGCAGATCGAACAGCGACGGCACCGTGGCATCGTCGGCCGGAACCTGCACCCGCAGCCGCACCCGCGTGCGTTGGCGATGGGAGATCAGGGTGACGACCAGCTCGAACCGCTCGGGCGCAATGCCCTCGGGCAGGACCCGACCGGGATGCGTGAGGTAGTCAACGGCAGTGACATCGAGGCACATGAGATAGCCGTCGTCGTGCAGAGACCGCACCAGGCCCATCAACTGGCCGCGCGTCGGGTGGAGCACCTGCTGCCCGTGCGACCACGTGACCGCCACGCCGTGGACCAGTTCGGGTTCGGGCTGCGGCGCGGTCGCGATCGGTGCCTCGTCGGGCTCGGTGACGTCGCTCATGTCG
>JAYUBX010000377.1:0-4883 GCA_043740665.1 Candidatus Neomicrothrix sp. | reverse complement strand
GTGCGGGTAGGCCGCCGTCAGACGTGGATGCCCGTCGACCACATTGCGGAGATCTCCGGGCGGTTGGTGACGTTGCGGTCGGCACGGCTCGATTTGCGGGATTTTGAGCCCCGTCCGGGTGAGGTCACCCTCAACCGAGATGTCATCGACCATCAGATGGTGGACGTGGACGACGTCAAGGTGTTCCGGGCCGCCGACCTGTACCTGACCGGGGTGGGGTCCGACTACGTGCTCGTGGGAGCCGATGTCGGGATGGGCACCCTGTTGCGGCGGCTAGGGCCAGCACGATGGCGGGCCACCCCCACGCCTGATCGGGTCATCGACTGGGCGACGATCCAGCCCTTCGGTGACGGAGGCGGACCCGTTCGTCTCGCTCACCCCAACCAAGACCTGGCCCGTCTCCGGCCCGGTGAGCTTGCCGACCTGCTCGAAGACCTCGGACGGCGCGAGCGCGAAGAGTTTCTCGGGGCGCTCGATCAGGACCAGGCCGCGGACGCCCTGGAGGAGATGGAGAGTGACGACCTGCGCAACCTGCTGCGCGAACTCTCTCCGCAGCAAACCGCCAGCCTGGTCGCTGACATGGAACCCGACGAGGCCGCCGAGGCTCTCAGAGACCTCGATTCGACCACCCGGGATGCTTTGCTGGCCGACATGGCAGCGGACAAGGCCGCCGAGCTGCGCGAACTGCTCCAGTACTCCAACCGCTCCGCTGGCGGGCTCATGACCACCAATATCGTGTGCGTGGCCGCGTCCACAACTGTCGCCGAGATCCGCGGCAGGCTTCGGGCCGACGACGACCCGGCTGAGATCGACGGCGTCGCGGTGATCGACGAGGATGGCCGGCTCGTCGACGACGTGCACCTCATCCGGCTCTTCCTCGCCGAACCCGAAGTAGTTCTCGGCGATCTCGCTGCCGAGGAGCCACCAAGCACGGTTACCACGAATGCGTCCATCGAAGATGTGACGAACGCTCTGGTCGAGAACCGCAGCCCCTCGCTTCTCGTAACGGACCCCGACGGCCGACCGGTCGGACGGATCCTGGCCGACGACCTCATCGACTCGCTCGTCCCGGAGCGGACCCGACTCCGCTTCCCGCGGCTGCTGGCATGACCGAGTCACTACCGTCCGACGACGCGGTGCGCCGCGGCACTGATAGCCCCACCCGGCGTAAGCGACCGAAATGGGTCCTCTATCTGACCCTGATCGGACCTGGCCTGATCGCTGCGAACGCAGGTAACGACGCGGGCGGCATCGCCACCTACGCCTCAGCCGGGTCCGAGTTCGGATACGACATGTTGTTCCTGATGGTGCTCGTCACCGTCGGCCTGGTTGTCGTGCAGGAAATGTCGGCCCGCCTCGGCGCGTTCACCGGCGAAGGCCTCATGTCGCTGATCCGTGAGCAGTTCCCGTTGCGGCTCGCAACCTTCGCCGTCGGATGCCTGGTGGTAGCCAACATCGGGCTCGTCGTCTCCGAGTTCGCCGGCATCGGCGCCGCCTTCGAACTCTTCGGCGTGTCCCGCTACCTGTCGGTGCCCATCTCTGCCGTCGTCCTCATCGCGGTTGTCGTGTTCGGCTCCTACCGCTACGCGCAACGGGTCTTCCTCCTGTTGAGTCTCGCCTTCATCGCCTACCCGATCGCTGCGGTACTCGGCCATCCCAACTGGGCATCAGTGGCCAGCCACCTCGTCATCCCCCACGCGGTCTGGTCACGCGAGTTCCTACTGCTCAGCGTCGCCCTCATCGGGACCACCATCACGCCATACATGCAGCTCTACCAGGCCGCCGCCGTGGCCGACCGCGGCGTCAGCGCCGACGACTACCCCGCCCAACGGTTCGACGCCGTCTCGGGGGCCATCGTCGCCAACATCGTGTCGATCGCCATAATCATCGCGACCGCTGCCGCCATCGGTGGCACCGGCCCACTCACCTCCGCCAAAGAAGCCGCACAGGCCCTCGAACCGGTCGCTGGCAGCGCTTCGACCGTCCTCTTCGGCATCGGCCTACTCGGCGCTTCCGCACTCGCCGCCGCCGTGGTCCCCCTATCGACCTCCTACGCCATCGCCGAAGCGGCCGGGGTTGAACGTTCCGTGTCCCGCCGCTTCCGCGACGCAAAAGTCTTCCTCGGAGTCTTCACCGGCCTCGTCATCGTCGGCGCCGGCATCGCCCTCCTCCCCGGCAACCTCATCCAACTGCTCATCAACATGCAGATCCTCAACGGACTCATCACCCCCGTCGTCCTCACCTTCCTGCTCATACTCGCCAACCGCCGCTCCGTCCTCGGCGACGCCGTCAACAGCCCAAAGTTCCGCATCGTCGCCACCATCTGCGTCGCTGCCATCGCCGTTCTCGCCACCCTCGTAGTCATCCAGACCGTCCTCGGCTGGACCGGCCTCATCAGCTCGTGACCCCCGCTGCCACGGTCGTCGCGGCGATGGTCACCGCAGCTTCGATCTGGTTGGTTGTCGTCGCCGCCCCACCTTCGCCTGGAAAAGGAGCTCACTTCGTCGCAGCGGTCCTCGGACTAGCGGCCCTCGCTGCGCTCTGCTTCTTCGCCGGCCGATCCGATCTTCTCGTCAGCCTGCTGTCTCTCCTGACCGGACTGACTTTAAGCCTGTCTTGTCATCGCTGGGCCCTCGGCATCCGCCAGAGCCGCCTCGACGACAAGCCACGAGGTCCCACCACACCATCATGAGCATCGACAGCACCAAGCAACGCTCACCTGGCAGCATCAACCGAGCGGTACCTGAACCCGTCCCCATCGACCAGATCCGGCGGCGTCGAGTACTCGGTCGACTGATCAACGAATACCACCCCGCCGCCTGACGGCGGCGCGACAACTACGCCCACCGGCCCCTACAGGTCGCTTCGTCGCGCCCCGACACCGACCCCACCCACGATCCCGGACCCGGAAGCACCCATGATCGCGTTTCCGGCACCTACACCCTCGCGAGGGAGGACGATGTGTTGTCGCGCCGGTGCTATCGGTGAAAGGCGTCGACTATCACGGCCGCAGCACCAATCAGGCAAGCCACCCCCCACATGACGAGAGCGATCTCGACCTTGCCGCTCGATTGCCCATGCCGCAAAATCGTCGCGTGCTTGTGAGGCACGTCATCGCCTGATCGGTCCAATGTTTCGGTCGCGGGACCGGCTGTGGTCACGACCGAATCGTAGGGTAAGACAGGCTGGTCAGGAGAGCGGTGGAGTGAGCCGAGCGAGCACCGTGAGGATCTTGTTGATTTCGGTGTCCTGGGCGTGCATGTGGTCCTGGATCTCCAGGGCCGTGTGCAACACGGCGTCGGCGTCCTGGTAGGTGGCCTCGGCTCGCTCGTCGGCTGCCGCGCTCTGGATGTTCTGCCCGACGATGATGATCGAGAGCAGGACGAGCTGGAGGAAGGTTTGCGCGGTCCAGGTGACGGTTGGGGCCAGCCCACCCCGTAGAGCGGTCGGTAGGCTCACCAGGGCCAGGAGCGCGAATGCGTAGGCGCACCACATCGTTCCGACTGCAGCGGTGATCTTCAGTGCCAGGAACGTGTTGAACTGGTCGATTGCATTCGTGCGGGGGAGCCGGTCGGCCACCTTGGGCGGTTCTGCCGATTGTCGTCGCTCGATGTGAGGGTGTGGCACGTGGCTGAAGATGTTCGACATTTGTCCCCTGATCCCTGATCGTCTCGATTTCGTCGGTACCGGTCAATCGGTCGAGCTCCTGCGAATCATGACGCATCGCGGCGACCGGGCAAGCCGTAGGCAGTCGGGCCATCCACTGAGTCCCCAGACCCGCCATACACTAGGACTGTGTTCAACATCAGCGGCGGCAAGTTCGCCGTCATCTTGGTGATCGCGATGATCGTGCTCGGCCCCGACAAGCTCCCGAGCGCTGCTCGCCAGGTCGGGCAGTTCCTGCGTCGCTTCCACGAGATCCGGGCCAACCTCGAAGCCGAACTCCGGAACGCCGTCACCCTGGCCGAACACACCCCGCCGCCTGACGATGAGCCTGACGACCACCCCACCTGAGGGTGTAGGTGCCGGAAAATACGATCGGCCCTGCCGGTCGAACCTTGCCGAGTGGCTGGCCGTAGCCTCACCGGTTCATGGCTTCCCGCTCCTACAGCTCCACGCAGTTCCGGTCTTGGCACCTTCGTCTACCGGCTGTTCGTCACCATCGTCGAGTTGATGATCGTTCGCGGCCAACCACGTCGAGTGCTCCAGGCCGAGGTCATGGCTCTCCGTCACCAGATCGCAGTCCTGCAACGAACCTCCACACGCCCTGAGTTCACCGATATCGAGCGGGGAGTGATGGCCGGGCTCGCCCGTGTAATCCCCCGGCGCGTCCGCCGCAATTTCATCGTCACGCCCGACACGCTGCTGGGATGGCACCGGCGCCTCACCGCAGCTCGATGGGTCTATCCGCAACGACGGCCAGGCCGGCCCCGCGTCGTACGCGACCGGAAACGACTCGTCGTGCGGCTCGCTGTTGAGAACCCGATGTGGGGCTACCGGCGCATCCATGGCGAACTCGCTGGGCTCGGCCACCACCTCGCCCCGTCCACGATGTGGGCCATCTTGAAGCGGCATCGCATCGATCCCGCCCCGCGACGCACCGGACCGACCTGGACCCAGTTCCTGGCCGCGCATCCGGTGACC
The DNA here is from genome assembly GCA_043740665.1 of Candidatus Neomicrothrix sp. Taxonomy (GTDB): domain Bacteria; phylum Actinomycetota; class Acidimicrobiia; order Acidimicrobiales; family Acidimicrobilacustridaceae; genus UBA4742. The sequence goes on along the minus strand of JAYUBX010000377.1, from coordinate 239 downwards.
GAGATTGGTTGGCTCCTGGTGATCGGTGCGCTGCTCGGAGTCGCCGCCGTCGTCGGCAAGGGGCGGACGGTCCTCGTGCGGCTCGCGACCATCCTCCTCACCGTCCTCGTCCCGGTGATCATCCAAGCTCCTCGGCTGCTGGAGTGGACTGACCTGGCAGGGTCGACACGGATTGCCTCTGGCCGTCGGTGTCCCTCTGCTTGCGGCCTTCGCTGCTGGCCAGCGGGTAACGATTCAAA
>JAYUBX010000376.1:0-3078 GCA_043740665.1 Candidatus Neomicrothrix sp. | reverse complement strand
GGGGCTGCACCTTGATGACGGCGAAGGCGCCGTCGAGCAGGTCCGACAACGTCATCGGTCGTAGGGGAACCGGCAGGGAGGGGGCGATCGGCCGGGTCGGTGAGCCTGGCGAGCCGGGTCCGGCCGCGGCTTGGGGAGGCCGCGGCGACGGCGCGGCACCCTCCGCCGCGGTGTCAGGCGCCGCCCAGCCCTGTTCGTTCACGAGCCCATTGTGGCCGGTGGGACCCGGGCGCGGGTGACCGACGTCGCGACCACCCGGCAGACTGACCGGGTGGACGGCTACGCATCCTCGTCGTATGGCAATGGCTTCGCCGATGTCTATGACGCCTGGTACCGGGATCTGACCGACACCGGCGGCACCGTCGACCGGTTGCGATCGCTCGCCGGGCCGGCCTCGGCCGTGCTCGAGCTCGGGGTCGGCACTGGTCGGCTCGCGCTTCCGCTGGCGGCCGCCGGGTTCATGGTCACCGGCATCGACAGCTCGACCGCCATGCTGGCCGAACTGCGGGCCAAGCCCGGATCCGAGCTCGTCGGACTGGTGCTGGGCGACATGGCCGACCTGAGCCACGCCGATCCGCCCGTGCCGGACCAGCCGACCTTCGACCTGGCCTTCGTGGCCTACAACACGCTGTTCAACCTGATCCGTCCCGGCGACGCCGCTCTCGCCGTTGACGGCGTCGCTCGACGCCTGGTGCCGGGTGGGCGGTTCGTCGTCGAGGCCTTCGTACCCCGATCCGACGCCGACGGTCGCCGCGACAGCGTGGCCGTGAGCCGCATGTCGGCCGGCGAGCTGGTGCTGACCGCGACCCTGCACGACCCCGACGCCCAGACCATCAGCGGGCAGCACGTGCAGATCACCGATGACGGCGTCCGGCTGCGCCCGTGGATGGTGCGGTACCTGATGCCGGCCGAGCTCGACGCCGTGGCCGGCGACGCCGGACTGGCGCTCGAGCACCGGTGGGCCGACTGGTCAGGCGGACCGTTCGATGAGCACAGCGCCACCCACGTCTCGGTCTACCGTCGGCCGTCGTGAGTCAGCTCCGTCTCAATCCGCTCACCGGACGATGGGTCACGATCGCCGCCGAACGAGCCACCCGACCGGCCGACTTTGCGCCGCGCCGGCTGCCCGTCGAGACCGGGCCCGACCGCCCCTGCCCGTTCTGCCCGGGCCACGAGGAAGCCACCCCGCCCGCCCTCGAGACCTATGGCCACGATGGGTCGTGGCTGGTTCGGGTCGTTCCCAACCTGTACCCGGCCTTCTCCGGGTCGGGTCCGCTCGAGGTCGCCCGGGTCGGCCCCATCTTCGAACAGGCTCCGGCCAACGGCATCCATGAGGTGCTGGTGCTGGCACCCCGCCACGACATCGGCTGGGCCGACCTCGGCGACAAGGAGGCCGGGCTGGTGATGGCGGCCATCCGCGACCGGCTCGAGGAGCACGGTCGCCAGTCGCCGGTGCGTTACACCCAGACGATCGTGAACCACGGGCGCGAGGCCGGTGCCTCGCTCGAGCATCCCCACGGCCAGTTGCTCGGCATCCCGTTCGTGCCGGGCGAGATGCTCGACGAGCTGGACGGGTTCACGCGATTCGCCACCGACGAAGCCGAACGCGGCGATCCCAATGCACCGAGTGATGGGGATGATGCGGGTGACTGTCTGCTCTGCCGGCTGGTCGAGATCGAACGTGGCGCCGGCCATCGACTGGTCATCGACCACGACCGGGTCATCGTCGTGTGCCCCTTCTGGAGCGGATCGCCGTACGAGATGTTGGTCGTACCCGTCGGCCACGAGCGGCACCTGGCCCACGCCGAGCCCGCCGACCTGGTGGCGACCGGACGAGCCATTCGCGATGCCCTCGCCCGGCTGCAAGACCTGGTCGGTGACGTCGCCTACAACCTGGTCTTCCACACCGCGCCACACCACGACGACGCCCGGTTCCACTGGCACGTACATCTGATCCCTCGGCTGACCAGTTTCGCCGGGTTCGAGCAGGGCACCGGTGTGCGCATCAACATCGTCGCTCCCGAGTCGGCCGCCGCCGAGCTCGCCTCTACCTGATCGCCTCAACCTGATCGTGTGTTCTGATCGCGTGTCGTGATCGCCTCTCCAAGACGATCCGTTCAGAGGTCGGTGGGACGCAGTCGGCGGGCGGTGGCCTCATCGGCGTAGCCGGCCCACGCCACCGGCGTCTCGGTGTCGAGGGGAACGGCGAGCGGTCCGGGCGGCAACGCCTCGATGACCGCGCCGGCGGCCCGGGCCACCACCAGGGCGGCCAAGTCGTAGGGATGGGCGGCGAAGCCCTCGGGATGCAGCAGGGGCCGGGGATCAAACACCGCCCGGTCGGCGCCCGACGCCAAACCCATCATGGCGCCTCCCGTGCACGGCACCAGATCGTCGTAGACCTCGAGACCAGCCAGATGGCGGTCGGTCCACGCGCCGATGGGACCGTGGCCACCCGGCAGCAGCCGCACGACGGTGACGAAGCTGCGGTCGAGGGGGCGACCGGTCTGGGGTCGCAGCCGCACCGGTGTTGTCGCTCCCCCACCGACCAGGTCGTCGTCCTCGGCCCGCAGCACGAAGGTGGACCCATCGCGCGCAGCCCACGCGACCAGGCCCAACGCGGCCCGGCGCGTCGGGATCTCGACGGCGGCGCCGACTTCGAGATCCTCGAGGGTCACGGCATGACGACCGGCTCCGAGCAGCACCCATGCGCTGCGCTTGCCGGCGAGCAGTGGACGGGTGCCGTCGACCGGGTCAGCCAGATAGCGCCACGGGCCGGATCGGTCTCCGATGGCCACGGTCTCGTCGTAACCCTCGAGCACCACCGAGCCCGGCCAGCGATCGCCGAGCCGCGCCAGCCCATCGAGCAGCACCTCGTCGGCCCGCTGGTCGACGCCGAAGACATCGTCGCCCCCTTCGGATCGCACGACCTGATGATCACGATCGGGATCGCCGTCGGGTCGCCCGGCCCGCACCACGTCCCGGACGCGACGCCCGATCTCGGCCAGGGCCGCCGCCAAGCGCAGCAGTTCGTCGTCTGATCCGTCGTTCGCCATGGGTCGTTCGTAGCATGTGACGGTG
>JAYUBX010000375.1:0-4867 GCA_043740665.1 Candidatus Neomicrothrix sp. | reverse complement strand
CCCTGGTGCTCCATCCGGCGGATCATCTCCGACACCGCTGGCCGGGACACATCGAGCCGTTCGGCGATCCGGGCCTGGATCACCTCGACGTCGTCCTCGCGGAGCTCGAAGATGGTCTCGCAGTACTCTTCGAACGCCGGGTGATGTTCGGGAGTCTGGTACGGCGCCATGACCAGGAGTGTATGCCCGTCGGTCGCCCGTCGGCCGGGCCGATCCGAGCTCGCCTGATCGGGTGTCCTACCCCCCGGGTAGCGTGCAGTCGTGCCTCCGGACGAGCCGCTCGATCAGTTCTCGCCAGCCGTCCGGGCGTGGTTCTCGACGACCTTTCCCGAGCCGACCGCGGCCCAGAGCCTGGGCTGGCCCGCCATCGCATCAGGCGCCCACACCCTGATCCTGGCTCCGACCGGGTCGGGCAAGACGCTCGCCGCCTTCCTGTGGGGCCTCGATCGGCTGGTCAGCCAGCCGCCTCCGGACGACCCGACCCGACGCACCCGCTTGCTCTACCTTTCGCCGCTGCGGGCCTTGGCGGTCGACGTCGAGAAGAATCTTCGGGCTCCCCTGATGGGTATCGGATTGGCGGCCGAGCGGCTGGGTCTCGGGTTTCACCCGCCGACGGTGGGGATGCGCACCGGTGACACCCCACCCGACGAACGTCGTCGCCTGGTGCGCCGGCCGCCCGACCTGCTCATCACCACCCCCGAGTCGCTCTACCTCATGCTCACGTCGGCTGCTCGCGACACGCTGCGCGGGGTCGAGGCGGTCATCATCGACGAGATCCATGCCCTCGCTCCCACCAAGCGGGGCGCGCACCTGGCGCTGTCGCTCGAGCGCCTCGAACAGCTCAGCGATGCTCCGCCGCAACGAATCGGGCTCTCGGCGACCCAACGTCCCCTTGACGAGATCGCCCGTTACCTGGGGGGGTTTGTGCCCCGACCGGGCGGTGCCGTCGGGCCGGCGGCCAGCCCCCGGCCGGTCACCATCGTCGATGCCGGCATCCGCAAGCCCCTCGAGATCGAGGTCGTCGTACCGGTCGAGGACATGGGCGCGCTCGGCGAAATCATCGAGGGGCCGGTCAGCGGCCCGGCCGCAGCCGGCCCCGTCCGCCGCAGCATCTGGCCGTCGATCCATCCGGCCCTGCTCGAGTTGGTCCAGCAACATCGGTCCACGCTGATCTTCGTCAACGCCCGTCGTCTGGCTGAGCGCCTGGCCACCCGGCTCAACGAGTTGGCCGTCGAAGGCGAAAATCGAGCGGCCGAGGCCGAGGGTCGTCCGCCGTTGCCCGGCTACGAGGTCGTGAAGGCCCACCACGGGTCGCTCTCACGCGAGCGGCGTCTGCAGATCGAGGACGAGCTCAAGCGTGGCGAGCTCAAGGGGCTGGTGGCCACCAGCTCGCTCGAACTGGGCATCGACATGGGAGCGGTCGACCTGGTGATTCAGGTCGAGTCGCCGGGCGCGGTGTCCCGTGGGTTGCAACGCATCGGCCGGGCCGGCCATTCGGTCGGTGAGCCGAGCAAGGGCAAGCTCTTCCCGAAGCACCGCAACGATCTGGTCGAGGCGGCGGTCGTGGTGCAGCGCATGCACGACGGACTCATCGAGCACACGCGCTATCTGCGCAATCCGCTCGATGTGCTGGCCCAGCAGATCGTCGCCATGTGCGCGCTCGACGAATGGTCGGTCGATGACCTGGCCGCTCTCGTTCGTTGTTCGGCGACCTATGCCGAGCTGAGCGACGAGGTCCTGGCCAATGTGCTCGATCTGTTGGCGGGGCGCTATCCGTCCGATGAATTCAGTGAGCTCCGGCCGCGCATCGTGTGGGATCGCGTCCACAACACCTTGCGGGGCCGGGCGGGCGCCCAACGGCTGGCCGTGACCAGCGGGGGCACCATCCCTGATCGTGGGCTCTACGGCGTGTTCCTTCCCGACGGCACCCGGGTGGGCGAGCTCGACGAGGAGATGGTCTACGAGAGCCGCGTGGGCGAGAATTTCCTGCTCGGTGCCAGCACCTGGCGCATCGAGGACATCACCCACGAGCGCGTCGTCGTCACCCCGGCTCCCGGCCAGCCCGGCAAGATGCCGTTCTGGCACGGAGACGGACCGGGTCGACCCCTCGAGCTGGGCCGCGCCCTCGGCGAATTCGTGCGCGGCGTGCGGGCCGAGGGTCCCGAGGTACTCGAGCGGCTGCAGCGCGATCATGGCCTCGACCGGTTGGCGGCAGCCAACCTGGTCGCCTACCTCGACGAGCAGGCCGAGGCCACCGGGGCGGTGCCCGACGACCGCACCATCGTGGTCGAGCGGTTCCGTGACGAGATCGGCGACTGGCGGGTCTGTGTGCTCTCGCCGTTCGGGGCCCAGGTGCACGCGCCGTGGGGCATGGCCTTGCAGGCTCGACTGGCCGAGCGATGGGGTCTCGAGGTCGATCTCATGTGGAGTGACGACGGCATCGTGCTGCGGCTGCCCGACGCCGTCGACGAGCTACCGCTCGACGAGTTGCTGATCGACCCCGACGAGATCGATCAGATCGTGGTGGGGCAGCTGCCGCAGACGGCCATGTTCGCCTCGCGATTCCGTGAGTGCGCAGCCCGAGCCCTGTTGTTGCCCCGCCGCCGACCTGATCGCCGCACGCCGCTGTGGCAACAGCGGCAGAAGGCGGCCGGCCTGTTGACGGTCGCGGCCAAGTACCCCGATTTCCCGATCCTGCTCGAAGCCACCCGCGAATGCGTGAACGACGTCTTCGACCTGCCGGCCCTGCGCGAGCTCCTCACCGATCTGCGGGCCCGTCGCATCCGAGTGGTACCGGTCGACACCCCCCGCGCTTCGCCCTTCGCCCAGTCGTTGATCTTCGGCTGGATCGCCGTCTACATGTACGCCGGCGACGCGCCGCTGGCCGAGCGGCGCGCCGCCGCCCTGGCGCTCGATCGCGACCTGCTGCGCGACCTGCTGGGCGCCGAGGAGCTGCGCGAGCTGATCGACCCCCTGGTGCTGGGCGATCTCGAACTCGAGTTGCAACGGTTGGCCGACGGTCGCCGGGCTCGCGACGCCGATGAGGTGCACGACCTGCTGCGGTTGTTGGGTCCGCTCTCGCTCTGGGAGATCGAGTCGCGCTGCGAGGCGCCGGATGGTCCGGGGGTCGTCGATGGCTGGGTCGACGGCCTGGTGGCCGAGCGTCGGGCCCTTCGGGTGTCGATCGCCGGCGATGACCGCATCGCCGCGGCTGACGATGCGGCGCGCCTGCGCGATGCCCTGGGTGTCGCGCTGCCGGCGGGTTTGCCCGCCGCGTTCACCGATCCGGTGTTGGAACCGCTCGATGATCTGGTGGCCCGATTCGCCCGGACCCACGGCCCGTTCGTCACCCGGCAGGTCGCCCAGCGCTACGGGCTCGAGGTCGAACGCGTGCGACCGGTGCTCGAGCGCCTCGAACAACAGAACCGCATCGTGCTGGGCGAGTTTCGTCCCGATGGCATCGAGCGCGAGTGGTGTGACGACGATGTGCTTCGCCAACTGCGACGCCGTTCGTTGGCGTCGTTGCGCAAAGAGGTCGAGCCGGTCGATGGCGCCGCCCTGGCCCGCTTTCTGCCGATGTGGCAGGGCATCGGCCTGCCCCGACGAGGCATCGACGCGCTGGTCGAAGCGATCGGTTCGCTGCAGGGAGCGGCGCTGCCAGCATCGGTACTCGAGGCCGACCTGCTGTCGTCGAGGGTGGCGGGCTATCGGTCGGCCGATCTCGATGCGCTGTGCACGACCGGCGAGGTCGTGTGGGTGGGTGCCGGGCCCGTCGGCGCGTCCGACGGCCGGGTCCGGTTGCTCTTCCGTGACCAGGCGGCCCTGCTGGTGACCCCGGTGGTGGCATCGGACGTCGATGTCGCATCCGTCGATCCCGCGGCCGTCGGTGTCGGCACCGATGAGCCCGCGTCGGTCACGCCGCTGCACGACGCGCTCCGTCGGCACCTGATGCAGCGGGGTGCGTCGTTCTGGCCCGAGTTGGTCGGCGCCGCGTCGGCGGCGGGCGAACCGTACGACGACGCGTCGGTGCTCGATGCGCTCTGGGACCTGGTCTGGGCCGGCGAGGTCACCAACGATTCCCTGGCCCCGTTGCGGGCCATGGTGGCCGGCAAGCCACGCAAGAGTGGCGGTGGCCGGGGCCGCCTGCTGCGACCCGGCGGTCGCCGACCCAACCTCGGACGTCCCAGCCTTCGGGGCCTGTCGGTCGTGGGCCCGCCGGCCGCCGCCGGGCGGTGGTCGTTGGTGGCTCCCTTGCTGCGCCCGGCTCCGCCCCGAACCGAGCAACTGCACGCCCAGGCCATGCAGTTGCTCGAGCGGCATGGGGTGCTCACTCGCGAGGCGGCCCTGGCCGAGGGTATCGAGGGTGGGTTTGCGGCGGTCTATCCGGTGCTCAAGGCCCTGGAAGAACGTGGTCAGGTGCGTCGGGGCTACTTCGTAGCCGGCCTCGGGGCCGCGCAGTTCGCCCTGCCAGGAGCAGTCGACCGACTGCGGGCCGTCCGCGATCCGGTCGAACCCGATCTGACCCCTCTGGTGTTGGCCGCCACCGATCCGGCCCAGCCCTACGGAGCGGCCCTGCCGTGGCCGGTCTCGGCCGGTCGTCCGTCGCGAAGCGCGGGGGCGTTCGTGGTGCTGGTGGCGGGCGTGCCGGTCGCCGAGCTCGAGCGTGGCGGCAAGAGCCTCACCACCTTCCCGGGGGCGGCCGATCACCCCCACTGGGCCGAGGGGCTGGCCCGCCTGGTGAAGGACGGCCGTCTGCGCAAGCTCGAGATCGCCCGCATCGATGGTGCCCCGTCGGCCGAGTCGCCGGCCGCCGATCATCTGCGTCATGCCGGCTTCATCGATGGCTACAAGGGCTTGCTGCTGCGTT
>JAYUBX010000374.1:0-5210 GCA_043740665.1 Candidatus Neomicrothrix sp. | reverse complement strand
CGGCCGCGCAGCAGATCGGCGAGCAGCGCAACCGGAAGTCCGTGGGTATCGCCGGCGGGCGCAGCCACGATGATGGCGCCGCGCTTGCGTCCGCGTCGGGCAAAGCGGGGACCGAGCCGGCCGATCAGCCGCAACACGATGGCCGAGGCCTGGTGTTCATCGGCCACGGTGGCGTCGCCGGCCGCCCACCGCTCACCGATGTCGTGCATGGCGGGGCCCAGGACGTCGAGGTAGACCGTGTCGGGAGCCATCCCCGCCGCCATGGCGTTCTCGACCACGGTCCATGCGCCGCCCTCGTCGCCGCTCAGTAGACGCTCTTCGACGCGGCCGGCCCAATCCACCGGCCGACGGGTGTTTGATGCGTTCGGCCTGCCGGTCTCGCCGAGTTCGGCGAGTTCGCCCGGCGAACCCCGGGCGGTGATCAGGCGATCGAGGTCGACCGTGCGCACTCGCCATTCAGCGCCGTCCTGGTGGGCCTCGAGGCGGCCGGTGCGCACGTAGCGGTAGGCGGTCATGTAGTGCACGCCGAGCCGTTCGGCGGCTTCGATCAGGGTGACGACGGCATCGGCGTCACCCGTTCGAGGGGCGTCGCAATCAGCGCTCATCGGGTGGCGCCAACGAGCACCGACGCCACCAGGCGGTGCATGGCGGCGAGCGACCGGTCGAACGGGCGACCCGACATTCGCAAACCGTTCCAGGTCGGCCAGGCGGTGGCCGCGGTCAGCGCGTCAACTCGGGCTTCGCGCTCGGCCGACGGGAGCGGGTCGAGCTCGGCGGCGAAGACCCGGTCGATTTCGCGCTCGGCGAGGGCGTCACTGGCATCGTGGGCGGCCCGGAGCGCATCAGAGAACGGCTCGTGCAGCGCGGCGGCGCGGGCGATCGGTGTCAGCCATTCGAGCACTCGGGCTCGTTGGTCGACGAACTGATCGAGTCGGTCGGCGAAGGACAGGTCGGCGGGCACGGGCTCGACCCGTTGCATCATGCGGTAGCCCTCACGGCGAGCCAACACCTCGAACAGCTCCTCGAGGTCGGCGAAGTGGTGATAGATCAGGCGAAGCGAGATGTGGGCGCGGTCGGCGATTCGGGCGGCCGTCGGTTGCAGGTCACCTTCCTCGAGCAGGCTCAGCAGCGCATCGGCGATCACCATGCGGGTTCGCTCGGCCCGAGGCGAGCGGGGCCCGGCATCGGTGACGGTCATGGCCGCCATCTTGGCATTCCGGCGGTTCTGGCGGCGCGGGGTCCCCGAATCCGAGACCCCACGCCGCCGCTACAGGGATCGTGGCTGGGGGATCGTGGCTCCTAGGCTGATGAGGTGACGGTCTTTCTCGTGGGTGCCGGGCCCGGTGATCCCGGCCTCCTGACGGTGCGAGGCGCCGACGTGTTGCGGCGAGCCGATGTGGTCGTCTACGACCGGCTCTCGGTCGGCAGCCTGCTCGATCTGGCCCCCGCCGATGCCGAGCGCATCAACGTGGGCAAGACGCCGGGCCACGCGACGGTCTCGCAGACCGAGATCGACCAGCTGCTCGTCGACCGTGGCCGGGCCGGTCAGCAGGTGGTGCGACTGAAGGGCGGGGACCCCTTCGTCTTCGCCCGGGGGGGCGAGGAGGCGCAGGCTCTGCTCGACGCCGGCGTGCCGTTCGAAGTCGTGCCGGGGGTGACCTCGGCGATCGCGGTGCCGGCCTATGCCGGCATTCCGGTGACGCTGCGCCACTCATCGACCTCGTTCACGGTCATCACCGGCCACGAGGATCCGGACAAGGGCGGTGAGCTCGACTGGGATGCCGTCGCCCGGCTGGGTGGCACCATCGTGATCCTCATGGGCATCGGTCGGCTGCCCAAGATCGTCAGCCGACTACTGGCCGGCGGGCTCGACCCGGATACGCCGGCCGCCGCCATCCGGTGGGGTACCCGCCCCGAGCAGCACACCGTCCGGGCGACGCTGGCCACGCTGACCGACCATCCGCTCGAAGCCCCGAGCACCATCGTGATCGGCCGGGTCGCGGCCATCGACCTCAACTGGTTCGAGGCTCGTCCGCTCTTCGGTCGTCGAATCGTGGTCACCCGAGCTCGCGAGCAGGCCTCGTCATTGGTGGCTCGCCTGCGCGAGCTCGGGGCCGACCCCATCGAGATTCCCGCCATCGAGGTACGCGACCCCGTCGATGGGGGAGCGGCGCTGGCCGTCGCCGTCGAACGGGTGCGGACCTACGACTGGCTCGTCGTGACCTCGGCGAATGGCGCCACTCGCCTGCTCGCTGCGCTGCGCGACGCCCGCGACCTCGGTGGGGTGAAGGTGGCGGCCATCGGATCGGGCACGGCCGATGCCCTGCTCACCGGCAACGTCGTCGCCGATCTGATCCCCGAGCGATTCGTGGCCGAGTCCCTGCTCGATGCGTTCCCCGAGCCGCCGGTGTCGGGTGGCCGCGTGCTGATCGTCCGGGCCGCGGTTGCCCGCGACGTGTTGCCCGACGGACTCCGGGCCGCCGGCTGGGTCGTCGATGTGGTCGACGCCTACCGCACCGAGGCCGCCGCGCTCACCGTCGAGCAGCGTGACTCGGCGGCTGCGGCCGAGGTGGTCACGTTCACCTCGGCGTCAACAGTCGAGCGTTTCGTCGAGGCGGTCGGCGTCGACCAGACCCCGCCGCTCGTCGCCTCGATCGGCCCGATCACGTCGGCCGCCGCCCGCGACCGCGGGCTCACCGTCGACATCGAGTCGTCCGAGCACACCATCCCGGGTCTGATCGCCGCCCTCGTCGCCCACTTCGCCTGAGATCCGGTCGAAATCGTGCGGGTCGGGCCGAACCGCCCCTCTACGGTCGGTTGATGGAGAGCCAGCAGAGTCTCGATGCATTGGTCTTCGACTTCGACGGGCTGATCCTCGACACCGAATGGACCAAGTTCACCGCGGTGTCCGAGGCGTTCGCCGACCACGGTGTCGAACTTCCGATCGCCGACTGGCGCGATGTCGTCGGCCGCACGGATGCACGGCACTGGACCGAGTGGTTGGAGGAGGCGATCGGCCGCCCGGTGGCTCGCGACGTGGTTCGGTCCAAAGCGATGACCCGCAGTCTTGGACTTCTTGCCGATGAGGCCATACGCCCGGGCGTGGTCGAGCTGCTCGACGCGGCGCAGCGTCGAGGTATCCGTCTCGCAGTGGCGTCGAGCTCACCGCGAGACTGGGTTGAGCCCCATCTCGATCGTCTGGGTCTGCTCACCCGGTTCGAGTTCGTCGTCACCCGGGACGACGTCGGGGCGACCAAGCCGGCTCCGGATCTGTACGTGGCGGCGATGGCGGCTCTCGGCGCTTCGGGATCCCGATCGGTGGCGTTCGAGGATTCAACCCACGGGTGCACCTCGGCGGTGACCGCCGGCCTGCTTTGCGTCGTGGCTCCCAATCGCCTGACCGTGACCCAGGACTTCAGTCAGGCCGACCTGGTGGTCTCGTCGCTGGCCGAGGTCGACGTGGCGACCCTGGTGGCCTTGGTGTGGGGTGGCCCGGACGACTCGTCGGTGTGCCCGAGCGGACCGTAGGCTCGCCCGGTGAGCTTTCCCCAACGGCGTCTGCGTCGACTGCGGCGCACCCCGGCTCTGCGCCGGATGGTGGCCGAGACCCGGCTGACGACCGACGATCTGATCGCTCCGCTGTTCGTGCGAGAGGGCATTACTGAGCCGCAACCGATCGCGTCGATGCCCGGCGTGGTGCAGCACACCCGTGATTCGCTGCGGGCCGAGGTGGCGCAGCTCGCCGCTCTGGGTGTACCGGGTGTGATCCTGTTCGGCGTTCCCGAGACCAAGGACGCCGAAGGCTCCGGCGCCTGGGATCACGACGGCATCATGCAGGTAGCGCTGCGCGACCTGCGCGACGACATCGGCGACGATCTCGTGCTGATCGCCGATCTGTGCGTCGACGAATACACCGACCACGGTCACTGCGGGGTGGTCGACGACGACGGCCAGGTCGACAACGACGCCACCCTCGATCTGTACGCCCGCATCGCTGTCGCCCAGGCCGCAGCAGGAGCCGACATCACCGCCCCGAGCGGCATGATGGATGGCCAGGTGTTGGCCATCCGCGAGGCCCTCGATGACGACGGCTTCGAGTCGGTGGCGATCCTGGCCTACGCCGCCAAGTTCGCCTCCGCCCTGTACGGTCCGTTCCGCGATGCCGTCGATGTGGCCATCGCCGACGGCGGCGATCGCCAGGGGTATCAGCAGGACTACCGCAATGCTCGCGAGGCGATGGAAGAGATCCGCTTCGACGTCGGCGAGGGTGCCGACCTGGTGATGGTGAAGCCGGCAATGGCCTACCTCGACATCATCGCCCGTGCCCGGGCCGAACTCGACGTTCCTGTTGCCGCCTATCACGTGTCGGGCGAGTACGCCATGATCCATGCCGCCGCGGCGCGCGGGTGGATCGATGGTCCCGCCGTCGCCCTCGAGCACCTCACCGCCATCAAGCGGGCCGGCGCCGACCTGATCCTGACCTACTTCGCCCGTGACCTGGCCGAGTCCCTTGGCTGAGTCAGAACTGATCGGCGTTCGATGACCGACACCAATGAGAGTCTCTTCGAGCGCGGTCAGCGGGTAATCCCAGGCGGGGTCAACTCACCGGTGCGGGCGTTCCGTTCGGTGGGGGGAGTGCCGTACTTCGTCGAACGGGCCGAGGGTCCGTGGGTATGGGATGTCGAGGGCAACCGGTTCATCGACCTGGTGCAGTCCTACGGCGCCATCATCCTGGGCCACGCCGCTCCGGCGGTGGTCGACGCGGTGGTCAGCGCCGCGGCCTGGGGCACCTCGTTCGGTGCGCCGACGGCCGGCGAGGTCGAGCTGGCCGAGGCCATCGTCGATCGGGTCGCGTCGGTCGACAAGGTGCGGATGGTGTCGAGCGGCACCGAAGCCACCATGAGCGCGATCCGGGTGGCCCGGGGTTTCACGGGCCGCGACAAGATCGTGAAGTTCGCCGGCAACTACCACGGCCACAGCGACGGTCTGCTGGTCGAGGGCGGCACGGCCATGGCGTCGCTGGGCATCCCCGGGTCGGCCGGCGTGACGGCCAACGCGGTGGCCGACACCATCGTGGCTCCCTACAACGCGGTGCCCACGCTCGACGAGCAGGTGGCGGCGGTGATCGTCGAACCCATCGCTGCCAACATGGGGCTGGTCTCGCCGGTGCCGGGATTTCTCGAAGGGTTGCGGGCCGAGTGCGATCGGGT
>JAYUBX010000373.1:0-2670 GCA_043740665.1 Candidatus Neomicrothrix sp. | reverse complement strand
CGTCGTTGTTCTTCTTCGGTGGGTGCGCGGTCACGCGCCAACAGTACCCAGGGTCGTTCGGTGCGGGAGGTACGGCCCAGTGTTCGCACAGGCTGGCTGCGGCCGCACCTGGAGTGCGGCAGCCGTTCGTGGCCGGGTGGCCCGCAAACGGGGGATCCGCATCCCGACCGGCCTGGACGTGGTCGCACCCTCGTCGGCGCTAGCCCAGGCGATCGGGCGGTGGGGCAACTACTTCAACATCGAGCTGTTCGGCCGTCCGACCACCCTGCCGTGGGGCCTGCAGGTGCCCGACTCGGTCGCCGCGGCGCAGCCCAAGCGCTTCGGGCCCGGGCTCACCTATCACCCGACGTTTATCTACGAGTGCCTGTGGAACCTGGCGCTGGTGGGATTCCTGATCTGGCTCGACCACAAGCGCGTGCTGCGCCCTGGTCGGATCTTCGCGCTCTACATCGGCGGCTACTTCACGGGCCGGCTGTGGGTCGAGTCGTTGCGGTCCGACTTCGCGAACACGATCCTTGGCCTACGGGTCAACACCTGGACCAGCGTGCTCGCCATCGCCGGCGTGGCGGTCTTCCTCGCCGTGCGGGGCCTGCGCCGCCGACCCGACGATTCGGACGAGCCCTACCACGACGGCCACCGCTGGACGTCCGACGACGCCAGGCACACCCCGGGGACCGGCCCTCCCGTCAGCTCCTCCCCTGACTCGTAGCCTTCTCTCACGGTGAAGGGTTGCGGAATCCCGATCTTCTTATACCCTGGGGGGTATGTGTAGCCGAGCGCAATGCCCCACCTGCAACCGTCCGACCTACAAGGGCTGTGGCAACCACGTCGAGCAAGTGCTCGGCGATGTGCCGCCTTCCGAGCGGTGCCAGTGCGCCGAGGAACGCCGGCAGGCCAAAGCGGCCCGCCCCAAGCGCTCCTGGTTCGGCGCTCGTTCCGACGCAAACTCCTAGTCGCCTCCGTCCGGTTGCTCGCGAGCCGTCGAGTGACGCCGTGACGGTTTCCATCCTCAGCGCAGAGAGGTTCACGATGATCTTCAAGCAGTACGAGCTCGGGTGTCTGTCCCTGTTCTCCTACCTGGTGGGGGACGAGACCACGGGCCGCGCGGTGGTCGTGGACCCCCAGCGCGACGTCAGCGAGTACGTCGCCGATTCGGAGCGACTGGGCCTGCGGATCGAGCGGGTGATCGAGACCCATTTCCACGCCGACTTCCTCTCCGGGCACCTCGAGCTGGCAGCCGCGACCGGCGCCGTCATCTCCTACGGAACCTTGGCCCAACCAGACTTCGCGTTCGAAGGTCTCGCCCACCGCCAGCGTCTTTCGCTCGGCGACGTGACCCTCGAGATCCGCCACACCCCTGGCCACACCCCTGAGTCCATCTCGATCGTCGTGTTCGAACACGACGGCGCGGAACCATGGGGCGTGCTCACCGGCGACGCGCTGTTCATCGGTGACGTCGGCCGCCCCGATCTGTTGACCTCGATCGGCTTCAGCGCCGACGACCTGGCCCGCCAGCTCTACCACTCGGTGCACGAGCAGCTCCTCACGCTCCCCGACGCCACCCGGGTCTACCCGGCCCACGGCGCCGGCTCGGCGTGTGGCAAGAACCTGTCGACCGCGACGGAGTCGACCATCGGCGAGCAACGGACCACGAACTACGCGCTCGCCCCCATGACCGAGGACCAGTTCGTCGAAGCGGTCACCCAGGGTCAGTCGGTCGCCCCGCTGTACTTCGCGTTCGCGGCCAACGCCAACCGCAAGGAGCGCGAACTGCTGGACGAGACCGAGGAACCGCCGATCTTCGACGTCGACCTCGTGGCCAAGCAGCAGGCCGACGGCGTGGTCGTGATCGACGCCCGCCCCGCGGACCAGTTCGCATCCGGACATCTGCGGGGGTCGATCAACGTCGGACTCGACGGCCGCTTCGCCGAGTACGCCGGAGACATCCTACGCCCCGGTCAGTCCGTCGTTCTGGTGACCGAACCCGGTCTCGAGCGCGAAGCTCGCGTGCGGCTCGCCCGTATCGGCTTCGACCACGTCATCGGCGCGCTCACCGATATCACCGGCCAGCTCGCGGGCCGCCCCGACCTCGCCGCGCCCGCGCCCCGTATCACCGCGGCCGAGGTCCAGGAGTGGCGCCGACGCGAGCCGACCCTGCAGATCGTGGACGTCCGCAACCCGAGCGAACGCCTCGCTGGCAGCCTCGGCGACGACGTCAACCTGCCCTTGCCCACCCTGTTGAACCGGCTCGGCGAACTCGACCCACAGCGGCCCACCGTCGTGTACTGCGCCGGTGGCTACCGCTCTGCCACCGCCGCGTCGCTCCTGCGCGCCTCAGGCTTCGCCACCGTCGCCGAACTGCTCGGCGGCTACAACGCCGACCTCGCAACACCCATCCCGGCGACGAAGTAGCCCGCACGCGGGCGGTGGGCGGTGCTGCGCTGCGCTCGGACGAATCGGGACCTTCGGCCCTGGTCACGGCACCGGACTGTCCCTACGTTGAAGGTTGGACGCGCCGGTGTTGGCGCGCGTCGAAAGGAAGCCATGACTGCTCGCATCGTGATCCTGGGCGCCGGGACCGGCGGCACGTTGACCGCGAACCGGCTCCGCAGGCAGCTGTAGGACGTCACGATCACCGTCGTCGACGAGAACGACCGTCACGTCTACCAG
>JAYUBX010000372.1:0-1651 GCA_043740665.1 Candidatus Neomicrothrix sp. | reverse complement strand
AGCGGAGCTCCCACCATCGGGCCACACTCCGTCGTTCCATCTGGCTGACGGTGCTGCCGTGCAGCCGGCCGTGCTCTTCGTACAGGTCCGCGACGGTGATGTCACCCCGGCGCAAGCGCAGGCTGGCATCGCGCTCCCGCTCGCGTTCGAAGCGGTGGACGCGCTCCAGCTCGATCGCGCCGAAGGTGTCGACGAGCAACCCGAACATGCCGCCGCGCCCGACGGCGGAGAACTGCATGGGATCCCCGATGAGCGCGATGCGCCAGCCCTTGGCATCTGCGAGGTTCGCCAGCTCCGCCAGCTTCGCCGTCGGCATCATCCCCGCCTCGTCGACGATGACGGTGGCGCCGATGGGTAGGTCGTAGCGGCGACCGGGTGGCCGAGTCAGGCGGTGTTCGATGAGGAGCTTGTCGAGTGTGTCGGCGACGAGCCCGGTCTCTTGGGCGAGCACATCGGCAGCGGTCGCCGATGGTGCTACCCCGAAGACCACCCGCCCGGCTGACCGGATCTGTTCGACGGCGGGTGCGAGAGCGGTCGTCTTGCCGGTGCCGGCTGGTCCGACGATGAGAACCAGATCGGCCGCTCCGGCGACGGCGGAGGCTGCTGCAGCTTGACCGACGTCGAGGTCCCGAAGGCTCCGTGCGACGGCAGCCGGATCGTCTGGACCGTCGTGGACGAGACGGCGGTCGACCCAGTCGATCAATGACCGCTCTTGGTCGAGGATCGCTTACGTTGTCAGTGCCCGATCCGCCACTGACTCTGTGATTGGTCGTCCATCGCGACGCAGCGTCGAATCGGGCGGGATCGGCTTGGACACGCCGACGCATCGCGTGGACGTGATCTCTTCGACGACTCGATCGAGCCAGCCGACGAGCTGCTCGGCGGTTGCTGCCGTCTCGGTCGGGACGAGGTCAGCAAGCTCCCGATGAAGCTGCGTCGGTCTCCACGTCGACTGCTTCTCGCTCATCGCGACGATGGTCCGCTCGATCATCTGCTCGCGTGTAGCAGCGTCGATGCCACGGCGTTCAGCAATGCGCTCGACCGCATCGGCGATCAATGTTGCGGGCTCATGGCCGAGCTGGCGGGACTGCTCCGCCCAACCCGTGTGGAGTGCCTCTGCATCGACCGAGGTGGATTTGCTCGGTCGGCTGTCGATCACCGCCTCGCGTTCGAGCATCCACCGCTCGCGAGGTGTTGGCTCGCGCCCCATCGTCTCGAGGAACCGGTCGAGCTTGTCCTCAGTTCGCCGGCGCACATCGGCCGTGCGAGTGGAGAACTCGGCCGTGCGAGTGGAGAACTCGGCCGTGACGTCACTCGGCACGTCACGGATCTCGGCGATCCCGTGCTCGAGTCGTTCCCAACGCACGCCGAGGCGGCGGGTGAGCTCGGTCCGCAGACCGGAGTGGTAGATCGCCGACAGCGATTGCTTGTCGAGCTTGATGAGGCGAGCGTCCAGCGCCAGCCACCGACCATCGGGCGACAAGACACGGTTCGGGATCACGAGGTGGGTGTGCAGTTGGGGGTCGAGCGCTCGGCTGGTGTGTTGTCGAAATGCTGCGGCGATGATGCCGCCCGCATCGACCACAGCGACCTCCCCGCCGATGCGGTACCGAGTATGTGCGTGTCGCTCGATCCACCCGGCCAGCGCTTT
>JAYUBX010000371.1:0-2669 GCA_043740665.1 Candidatus Neomicrothrix sp. | reverse complement strand
GTCAACTGGAAGTTCATCTGTCTGCGGATGGTGAACGACTCGAAGAACTACGAGACCGAGTTCCCGCCCAACTACCAGCGCGGGCACACCCGCGGGCTCGAGCTGCTGCGGGTCGCCGCCGCGGTGCGAGCGACGGTTGGTCCCGAGGCGATGTTGCCGCTGTACTCGGCCTACGGCCAGATCATCCATGTCGAGGCCAATCCCACGGTGTTCGACGAGCCCGCCGGTCTCGAAGGGGTGCTGAGCCAGCTCGGTTACCCGGTCGAGTTGGCGGCGGCGGCCTACGGCACTGACTACGACGACGTGGTGCGGGCCGAGACCGACGAAGCGCAGAGTCGGTGCGGCGGCAACATCGGTACGCCAGTGCTGACCTTCGGCCCGCCGGACGGCCCCAGCTTCTTCGGGCCGGTCATCAACCAGGCCCCGTCGGGTGCCGAAGCGTTGGTGCTCTGGGATGCCGTCGTGGCTCTCGGCTGCAACCCGCACTTCTCCGAGCTCAAGCGCTCGTTGCGGGGCCGGCCTCACTTCGACTGACCGATGGTCGGCGACGTCGGCGCTCGACCCCGACGATGACGACGACGATGATCACGGCGACAGCGAAGCCGATCAGCTCGACCCCGACGACCGCGACGACGGCGGTGAGGTCGTTCGTCTGGCCGTCGGTCAGATTCCTCACGATGCCGCCGGTCGAGGCCACGCGCAGGTTCGACAGCGAGGCCGCCGTCGTCGAGGCCGGTTGGTCGGGTGTGGCGCCACCCAGAGCGACCGACAGCACGTGTGAGCCGGGACTCAGGTCGTAGAGGATCACGACGTCACTCGGGCGCAGGCTGCGACTGGCATCGACGCCGATCTGGGAACGGACTCGGCCGTCGATGAAGAGGGTGACCAGGTCTCCCGGGCTGCCCGTGATTCGGGTATCGAACAGCAGCCACAGCGAATCACCGGTTGTGGTGAACGTGACATCGGCAGTCGTCGGTCCGCTGGCCTGCACCGAGACCCCGGCGGCCTCGGCGGCGCGGGCCGGGTCGGCCACGGCCTGGTCGGCGACGGTCGAGACCAGGGGCAGTTCGGTCACCCGCAGGGTCGAGTGCACGGCCGGCGAAGGCGGTGGTGCATCCTCGGTGAGCCGCACAGGGTCAGCCACGGAATCCTGGGTGTAGGACTGGCCGACGCCAGTGACGTCGTAGCCGGTCAGCGGCGACCAGCCGTAGCCGACCGGCGGGCGGGCGCTGGCCACCGAGTCGGTGTACCAGACGATGGCGAACGAATGCTGCTCGCCGGGGCTTCCCGACGGGGGCTGGGTGCGAACGTCGACGACCTGGTCGAGGCCGGGAGCGGTGGAGTACTGCTGACCGAGCAACGAGATGTAATTGTCGACGAAGGTCTGGCCGGGACCCCGACCGATGTCGAGTCGGGGCAGCGTGTACTGCAGGTCGTTCTTGGCGCCGCCGAGCCGGGTCAGTTCGACCTCGGGCGAGTCGAGCAGGGTGACCTGTCGGGGTGGGTGGTCGAGCGCCAGGGCAGCGGTGGTCACCACGTTGGCACCGAAGCTGTGGCCGATCAGGTGGAGCAGTCCGCCCTGGGTGGCGAAGTCCGGGGTCAACGCCTGGTTGATCGCCACCGCCAAACGGTGGCCGTTCACCTCGGTGGCCAGCCGAGCGAGTCGGGCCTGCAATGGGCTGTCGCTGGTGGCCGACTGATCGACCCAGCTGAACATCACCACGGCAGCCGTTGGATCCGCAGTCTGCAATGCGTCGGCCAGGGCAACGAAGTCGGTCATGAGCGAGACGCCTGATCCGTTCACCAGGCCAGGTGTCCACGCCGTGACCAAGGTCGGGCTGGCAGCCTGCAATCGTCCATAGGCGGACCGGTAGCCCGGTGACCACCCGTGGCTCATGACGATGGTGTGGCCGGCAGGGATCGAACCGGCGGCGACGGGCACGAAGGTCGTGCCGTTCCAGCGGCCCAGCCGGGCCAACGCCGGGTAGGGGCTCACATTGGACTGAGCGGCTGGCGGCACTCCGACGGGACTGGCGGGGGAGTCGGCCAGCGAGTCCGCTCGGGACGAGGTGGCCGCGGCGGCCACCAGCACCACGCCGATCAGCAGCGCCATCAGCGCGGCGATCGCCGACCGTGGTCGGCTGTCGTCGGGCGATCGCTTCACGGAGTGAGCTGCACCTTGATCGATCCACTGGCCCGATCGGCGGCCACCCGAAACGCCTCGGCGGCGTCGCCGAGTTCGAATCGATGGGTGATGAGGGCGTCGGCCAGCTCGGGGGTCGCGGCCAGGACCGCGGCGGCGCCGGCGAACTCGCTCGCGCCGGCGTGCACGCCGTACCCGGACGAGGGCAGGAAGCGGACTTCCTTGGTGGTGAGGGCCAGACCGACCTCGACGTTGCTCCAATAGGTGGCCAGCGCGACGACGGTGCCACCGGGGCGCACGCGGGTGAAGGCCTCGTCGAGGGCGCCTTGGCTACCGGCTGCGTCGAAGACCACGTCGTACTCGTCGGCCAGGTCCCGCCCGGCGCCGAGCTGCTCACCGGCGGTGATCTGGCGGGGGTGGCGGGCGATCAGGTCGGCGGTGGCACCGAGATTTCGTGCGACGGCCACCGCGCACAGACCGATGCTGCCACCGCCGACCATCAGCACCCGCTGGCCGGCGACGAGGC
>JAYUBX010000370.1:0-3286 GCA_043740665.1 Candidatus Neomicrothrix sp. | reverse complement strand
CAACACCAAACGCACCTACTACCGCATCGCTGACAACTTCCTCGCCTTCTGGTTGGCATGCGTCGAACCACACCGATCGCCAATCGAACAAGGACTGGGACCAACCGTGGTTCCGGTCATCACCGCCGTCTTCGACGACTACATGGGAGCACGGTACGAGTCTGCGTTCCGAGAGCATCTGCGCCGCCTCGCTCACGAGGGCCATCTCCACCCCGAAACCGTCGCCGTCGGCGAATGGTGGCGACTCCAAGGGCCGTCCACCAGCGATCCCTGCCAACTGGATGCCGTCGTTCTCGCCGGACGGAAACGTACTCCTGTGGTCGTCGGCGAATGCAAGTGGGCCAAAACGGCGAACGGAAGTTCGATCCTCGGAAGCATGCGGCGGAAGCTCCACGAGTCGAAGCTCGCCGACCCCGCCACCGTTACCTTTTATGTATGCGCTCGCGAGCGTGTCGAACGCTCCGAGGGAATGGAAGTTGTCACCACCGATGACATCTTCTCTTCGTAGCCCGCTGTCAGCCCGCGCTCAGGGCACGAGCGGGGTGAGGGCGGGGCGGCCGGCCAGCACGGCGATGATGTTGCCGCAGCAGAGGCGCACCATCGCTTCGCGGGCCTCGGTGGTGGCCGAGCCGATGTGAGGTAGTAGCACCACGTTGGGCAGTTCGATCAGGCCGGGTGCGAGGTGGGGCTCGTGCTCGAACACGTCGAGTCCGGCGGCGGCGATGGTGCCATCGGCCAGGGCGGCGACCAGGGCCGGCTCGTCGACCAGCGGCCCGCGAGCGGTGTTGACCAGGATCGCCGTCGGCTTCATCCCGGCCAGCGCAGCAGCATCGATCAGGTGCCGGCTGTCGTCGTTCAGCGGCGCGTGCAACGACACCACGTCGCTGCGGGCCAGCAGTTCGTCGAGGGTCACGGGTTGGGCCCCGAGTTCGGCTTCGGCGACGAGGTTGCGATGGCGATTGACGTAGAGCACGGTCATGGCGAACCCTCGAGCGCGGCGGGCGACAGCCGAGCCGATCGCGCCGAGCCCGACGATGCCGATGGTGCGACCCGCCACGGGCGCGCCGAGCAACATGGTCGGGCTGAACGTAGTCCATCGACCCGACCGCACCATGGTGTCGCCCTCGACGACGCGCCGGGCCGCAGCCAGAATCAGGGTCCACGCCAAATCGGCGGTGGCCTCGGTGAGCACATCCGGCGTGGTGGTCACCACGACCCCACGGGCCGCGGCCGCGGCGCGGTCGATGTTGTCGAAGCCCACGGCGTAGTTGGCCACCATCCGCAGGTGTGGCGCCGCGGCCAGCAGTTCGTCGTCGATGCGCTCGGTCAGCAGGCACAGCAGGGCGTCGGCCGAACCCACCCCGGCCAGCAGCTCCTCGCGGGTCGGGGCCTCGTCGTGGTCGTGATGGATCACGCGCAGACCCGCGTCGAGCAGGGGCGTGATGCCCGGTGCCGGCAGGCTTCTCGTCACGTACACCGTCGAGGCAGATTCGGCCATCGGGCCATCCTCGCATCCCCCGCCCACCGTTGAGCGCGATCTACCGTGCGCGTCGTGGCCCCCGACCCGCCCGTTCCCCCGGACCCACCCAACCCCGGTGCCCCCACGACTCCCACCGGGCACCGGCGCGAGCCGCGATGGCCGGCCATCGTGGCGATCCTGGCCGCGCTCGGGCTCTACCTGGTGTTGCCATCCAGCCTGGTGATCGGTCCGCGGTGGGTGCTTCCTGTGCTCGAAGTGGCCCTGATCATCCCGGTGCTGATCACCAACCCCGACCGCCGCCAGCCCGAGACCACGTGGATTCGCACGGTCTCGGTGTTGCTGATCGCCTTGATCTCGTTGGCCAACCTGACGTCGCTGGCCCTGCTGGTGCACTACCTCGTGTCGGGCGGACAGGTCGCCGGCAACCGACTGGTGCTCTCGGCCCTGGCCGTATGGAGCACCAGCGTGATCGTGTTCTCGCTCTGGTATTGGGAGCTCGACGGCGGTGGCCCCGGCGCCCGCCACGACGACCCCACCACCAGCCGCGACTTCCTGTTTCCGCAGGACGCCGCCCCCGAGCTGTTCGCGGCCAGTTGGCTGCCCAACTACGTCGACTATCTCTACGTGTCGTTCACCAACTCGACTGCCTTCAGCCCGACCGACACCATGCCGGTGACGACGTGGTCGAAGATGCTGATGATGGTGCAGTCGGCAGCCGCCTTCATCACCGTTGCGCTGGTCGCGGCCCGGGCCATCAACATCTTGTCCTGACCGGGTGGCGAATCGTCCGACTCCAGTCGGCGCCGATCGAGGTCGATAGGGTCACCGAGGGGACGCGCCTGCTGAGGAGCACCGGTCGTCCCTGGACGCCGACCACGAGAGGGTGTTCCCATGCCCACCATGAACCGGTCGACCGGGTACGCCCGGCGCCGGACCAGCCGCGCCGCCTTCGGGTTGGCCATCGCCGCGGTGACCGCCCTGCTCAGCGGCTGCGCCACGCCCTGGCTGCAGTTCGGAGGGGGGCCGTCACACACCGGCTTCAACGCCACCGACCAGGTGCTCACCCTGGCCAACGTGCACGCGCCGAGCACCTTCCACCAGGCCTGGCAGGTGACCCTGCCGGCGGTGGCCGATGGACCCCCGGTGATCACCTCGGTCTTTGCCTCGGGCGCCTGGGTCGACCTGGCCATCGTCACCACCAAAGCGGGCGACCTGCAGGCCCGCAACCTGATCACCGGTGCCCTGTTCTGGACCGCCCACTTCCCCGCCGGTTCGTGCACGATCAACAAGGGACCGACGCCTTGCTACACGACCTCATCACCGGTCGTCGTGGCCAACGAGGCCTATACCTACGGCCTCGATGGCAAGGTGCACAAGATCTCCCTGCTGACGGGCGCCGAGATCCAGAGTGGCGGCTGGCCGGTCACCACCACACTCAAGCCCTGGGATGAGAAGGGCTCGTCGGCCCTCAGTTCGGCCACCGCGGTCAACGGCCGCACCTACCTCTACGCCGTACACGCGGGCTACCCCGGCGACCACGGCGATTATCAGGGCCACCTGGTCGCCATCGACCTCGCCACTGCCCAGACCCGCGTCTTCAACTCGCTGTGCAGCAACCAGACCGTGCTGTTCAAGCCGGCGCCGGCCACCCCGGATTGCTCCGAGGTCACGTCAGGGGTGTGGGCGCGAGCCGGCACGACCTATGACCCGGCCACCGACCGCCTGTACTTCACGACCGGCAACGCCACCTATTCACCGGCCAACCACCACTGGGGAGACACGGTGCTGGCGGTGCATCCCGACGGC
>JAYUBX010000369.1:0-3102 GCA_043740665.1 Candidatus Neomicrothrix sp. | reverse complement strand
GGGCATTGGCGTTCGCAGCATCCCAGGCGATCACGACCGGGCCATCGAGCGAGGCCTCGCCCAGGATCGGCATGGGCGAATCGGTGACGACTCCGCTGACCCCCGTACCCCGAAGCCCGATGCGCACCACCGTCGTTGGGTGCACCTCGATCCATCGCACGGGGTCGTAGTAGTCATAGTCGAGCTCGAGGATGAGCAGGCAGGCCATGGCGCTGATGAGCACCCGGATCTCGTCGGTGAGCTCGAACCCGTTGGCCGCCTGCCACTTCTTGTCGATGATGAAGACCTTGGTGAGGTCCTCGAGGCGCTCGCGCTCGTCGTCGGTCAGCATCGACCAATGGGCGAGCCGGTCGCGTAGCAGCAGTCGCCAAGCAGCAGGAAATGGCTCGTCGAGGGCGCGGGCCCGCCGGCCGATGCGAGTGAAGGCGAAGCGGGCCATGAGTACGACGGAGCCTACCTACGGGTTCGTCGTCGGCCGAGGCGCTGGCTACTATCTGACGGCTCATCAGAAACTCGAAGACGCGAAATCGGAGACAGGGAAACCATGGGTCTGCTCGACGGCAAAGTGGCGATCGTGACGGGGGCCGGGCACGGCATCGGCCGGGGCCATGCCCTCGAACTGGCGAAAGAGGGCGCCACCGTGCTGGTCAATGACCTCGGGGCCACCCTGGCGGGTGAGGGCACCGGGCATGACGCCGACCTGACCGTCAACCTGATCGAGGAGCGCGGCGGCGCGGCGGCGTCGAACTACGAAGACGTGGCCGAGGTCGAGGGCGCGGCCCGGATGGTCGACCAGGCCATCGAGCTGTTCGGCCGCCTCGACATCGTGGTGAACAACGCCGGCATCGCCCGCGACGCCACCATCTGGGGCATGACCGAGACCGACTGGGACTCCGTGATCCGGGTGCATCTCAAGGGCACGTTCGCCCCCACCCAGGCCGCCGTTCGGCACTGGCGTGAGCGCAGCAAGGCGGGCGACGACGTGTCGTACGGTCGCATCATCAACACCACGTCGGGGGCCGGGCTGGTCGGCAACTTCGGCCAGGCCAACTACACCGCGGCCAAGGCCGGCATTGCCGCTTTCACCCAGACGGTGAGCCTCGAGGTGTTCAAGATCGGCGTGACCGTGAACTGCATCGGTCCCGCTGGCGCCACCCGCATGGCGGCGTCGATCCCCGGCGCTGGCATCGTGGCCAAGGAGCCCAACGACTTCACCGAGTGGGACCGTATGGACCCGTCCCTCGCCTCGCCGCTGGTGGCCTGGCTGGCCAGCGACAAGGCCGGGCATGTCACCGGCCAGGTGATCCGGGCGGTGGGCGACGAGATCGTGCTCATGGACGGTTGGAGCAACGGCAACACCATCGCCAAGCCGAGCCAGCGGTGGGAAGCGTCCGAGCTGACCGCGCTCATGAACGCCGACATCTTTCACAGCCGGGCCCCGGGCCTGCGCTACTGATCGCGGTCCGGACCGTCGCCCGCGTCCGGTACTAGACAGTCGGGATGGTCGAAGCCTCTGCAACCGTCGGCGCCCTGCTCGGGCGGTGCCTCGCCGCGCTCGGCGCCCGGCGGGTGTTCATCGCCGGTTCGGTCAACGACGTCGCCCCGAGCACCGAGCTCGGTCTCGACCTGCATCCGGTGGGTGATCCGGCGCTGGCGGCGCTGCTGGCTGCGGCCGACGGCCGTATCGGACCCGGCCCTGGGGTAGCCCTGCTCGACGGCCGCCGGGTGCTGCTCACGTCGGCGCCCGGAGTCGAGCCGGACGTGCTCGAGATCAACGATCCTGCCTATCTGCCCGGCGCCCTCGCCGGCTGGTCCCTCGGGTTGGTGCACGCCGCCGCGGTGTACGACCTCGATCTCGATCTGGGGGCGCCGGCGCCGGTTGGCCTCGAACCGATGGTGCTCGACGACACGTCGTCTGATCTGCTCACGCTGTCGCCCAGCCTCGCCGACTTCGTGACGCTGGTGTTGGTCGGACCGGGTGTGGTGCGCGCCGGTCACGTCGCCGGGTTGCGGGCGTTGGCCAACTCGCTCGGGTGTGGCGTGCTCAACACGTTCGGCGCCAAAGGCGTGTTCGCCTGGGACGATCCGCATCACTACGGCACCATCGGGCTGCAGGCGCTCGATGCCGAGCTGGCCGGACTCACCGAGGCCCAGTTGGTCATTACCGCCGGCCTGGATCCGCTCGAGCTGCCACCCGGTCGGTGGATGGGGTCGCCTCAGGTGCTCGAGGTCGAGCCGTGGCAGCTGTCGACCCTGGCCCATCACTGGCCTGATGCCGGGCCGGTGCCCGACCCACCCGAGCTCTATCGGGCGCTGTCGACCGCCCTGGCCGATCGCTACCGCAGCGACGACGTGCCTCTGGCTCCGGCCCGCGTCGTCGCCGATCTCTCGGCGGCGCTGCCCAGGGGCGGATTGCTCGCGGCCGACCCTGGCCTGGCTGGCTTGTGGGTGGCCCGGGCGTTCCCGACGCTCGAGCCGGGGTCGGTCATCGTGCCCGCGGTCGCCGTCCCGGGCATCGCCGCCGCGGTTGCGCTGGTCGCGTCACTCAACGGACGACCGGCGATCGCGGTCACGACCGATCCATCCGACCCGGCCACCGAGGCCGTGCTCGATCGGGCCCGGGCCTGGAACCAGTCGCTGGTGCACGCGGTCTGGATCGACGATGACGACGGGTCGGGCGACCAGGCCATGGCGCGGGCTGATGACCACGCCGAGCAGCTGGCTGATGCGCTCGGCCAACCCGGAGTGCAGCGCGTCGACGTTCCGGTCAGGATGGGCGACACACAGTTGCTGACCGAGGCCGCCGGCGACGTCGTCGCCTGGACCGCCGACGTCAACCGGTCGTGACTGACCGGCTCGGACATCCCCACCCGCTGCGGAAATGGTTCGTCGCCATCGTCTTCATGTGGATGGCGATCGCGGCCTTGCTCTGGGGTCGACTCGCCCAGGACGCGCTTCCCTTCATCGTCGCCGGCGACTTGGTGCACGATCACCCCGACGAGATCTACGGCGGGAACTCGGGCTACCTGTTCGACCTGCGCCCGATGTTTTCCGAGCACCTGTGTCGGGCCGCTCCGGTGGGCACCAACTGCGACACGATTG
>JAYUBX010000368.1:0-16267 GCA_043740665.1 Candidatus Neomicrothrix sp. | reverse complement strand
TCGATCACGCGGCGGCGCATAGTGTCGACGATGCCGCGGTCGTGGGTGGCCATGACCACTGTGGTTCCGGTTTTGTTGATGCGATCGAGCAGACGCATGATGCCCACCGAGGTCGCCGGGTCGAGGTTCCCGGTGGGCTCGTCGGCCAGCAGGATCAGGGGCCGGTTGACGAAGGCCCGGGCGATGGACACCCGTTGCTGCTCGCCACCCGAGAGCTCGGTCGGCAGGCTATTGGCCTTGTGACCGAGACCAACCAGTTCGAGGATCGCTGGCACCTGCGTCTGGATGACGTGGCGTGGTCGCCCGATCACTTCGAGCGCGAAGGCCACGTTCTCGGACACGTTCTTGTTGGACAGCAGCTTGAAGTCCTGGAAGACACATCCGATGTTGCGGCGCAGGAAGGGAACCTTCCAGCTCGACAACTCGCCGATGTCCTTGCCGGCCACGAAGATCCGGCCCAATTCGGGCGATTCTTCCTTGTTCAGCAGCCGGATGAAGGTCGACTTGCCCGATCCGGACGGGCCGACCAGGAAGACGAACTCGCCTTTCTGGATGTCGACATTGGCGTCGCGCAGGGCGGCATGCTCGCCTTTGTAGGACTTGGTCACGTGTTCGAGGCGAATCATGTTGCAATGAGGTTACTAGCGTGCCGGCGTCGATTGGGGCACCCCCCAACCGACATCGGTCACGCGTCGGAACCGTCGCTCTCGGCCCGCATCCACTGCAGATAGGCCTCCATGAACGGGTCGAGGTCGCCATCGAGGACACCCTCGACGTTGCCGGTCTCGTAGTCGTCGCGCAGGTCCTTGACCATCTGGTACGGCTGCAACACGTAGGACCGGATCTGACTGCCGAACCCGACCGACCGCTGCTCGCCCCGAATCGTCGACAGCTGATCGAGCCGCTCGAGCCGCTGCAGCTCGACCAGCTTCATCTTCAGGATCTGCATGGCCCGATCCTTGTTCTGGTGCTGGCTGCGCTCGTTCTGGCACGAGACGACGACCCCAGTGGGCAGGTGCGTGAGCCGCACCGCCGAGTCGGTGACGTTCACGTGCTGGCCACCCGCACCCGACGACCGGTAGGTGTCGACCCGCAGGTCCTTGTCGTCGATCTCGATGTCGGGGACATCCTCGAGAAACGGCGTGACCTTCAGCGCGGCGAACGCGGTCTGCCGCTTGCCTTGGGCATTGAACGGCGACATGCGCACCAACCGGTGAACACCGTGCTCGGACCGCAGCCGACCGTACGCGTGCCGACCGTTGACGAGGAAGGTCGCCGACGAGATGCCGGCCTCGTTGCCCGGTGAGACCTCGTCGAGCTCGACGTCGAAACCCCGGCGTTCGGCCCAGCGCAGGTACATGCGCAGCAGCATGTTGGCCCAGTCCTGCGCGTCGGCCCCGCCCTCGCCCGACTGGATCTCGCAGATGGCCCCGGCCTCGTCGTACTCGCCGGTGAACAACGACCGCAGCTCGAGCTCGTCGAACGAGCGCCCCAGCGACTCGATCGCCTCGACCACGTCCGGCTCGAACAACTCGTCGCCTTCTTCTCGCCCCAGCTCGAACATGGCGTCGGCGTCGGCCAGCTGACCGGTCAGCGAATCGAACAACTCGAGGTCCTCGGTGACGACCGACAGCTCGCCGTTGATGCGGCGCGCCCGATCGGGGTCGTCCCACAGGTCAGGACGTGACGCCTCGGTCTCGAGCTGGGGGCGCGACAGCCGCAGCTCGGCGATGCGCAGGTAGCCCTCGGCCTCGTCGAGACGGCGGTGCAAGTCGGCCAGATCGTCGCTGAAATCACGCATGGTTCGACCCGGCGTCGCGGTTCAGGCGCCGTGGCACAGCTTGAACTTCTTGCCCGAGCCGCAGGGGCAAGGCGCGTTTCGGGGCGTCTTGTCCCAGTCGGACTTGACCACCGGCGTTTGGGCCACCGGCTCGTCGATCGCTTCGGATGGCGCTTCGACCCCTTCGATCTGGGCTTGAGCCCGGGCGGCGGCCGCCATGGTGCTGGGGGCTTCGGAGGGATCGGTCGGGGCGCTGTACTGCACGTTGCCGAGTTCGGGCTCGTCGAGGGACTCATCGGCCACCGAGATCTGCGCGTGCATGATGTACTTCACGAAATCCTGGGCGATGGCATTCATCATCTGGCCGAACATCTCGAAGCCTTCACGCTGCCACTCGACCAGCGGATCCTTCTGCCCCATGGCCCGCAGATTGATGCCCTCCTGCAGGTAGTCCATCTCGTAGAGATGCTCACGCCAGCGCTGATCGATGATCTGCAGCATGACCTGACGCTCGATCTCGCGCATGGCCTCGACGCCGAACTCGGTCTCTCGTGCTTCGTACAGGCCGGTGGCCTCGCCGACCAGTCGTTCGTAGACCTCGTCGGTGGTGGTGAAGGCCAGCAGTTCGTCGGCGGTGACGGCGCTGGGCCAGAAGCTGGCGACCTCGGGCAGCATCCCAGCGAGGTCCCACTCTTCGTTGAAGTCGCTCACGCAGAACGTCGAGATGACGCTGTCGACGGCCTCGGCGATGTATTCGAGCGCCTCGCCCCGCAGGTCGGCCTGGTCGAGGATCTGGTCGCGGCGCTTCCAGATCACCTTGCGCTGCTCGTTCATGACCTCGTCGTACTGCAGCACGTTCTTGCGGATCTCGGCGTTGCGCGTCTCGACGGTGTTCTGGGCCCGCTCGATGGCCTTGGTTACCATCTTGGCCTCGATCGGCACCTCGTCGGGCAGGGCCTTACCCATCACCCAGTTCATGGCGCCGGTCGCGAACAGCCGCATGAGCTCGTCCTCGAGCGACAGGTAGAAGCGGCTCTCGCCGGGGTCGCCCTGACGGCCCGAACGGCCGCGGAGCTGGTTATCGATGCGGCGGCTCTCGTGGCGCTCGGTGCCGAGCACGTAGAGCCCACCGGCCTCACGCACCTCGGCGCCTTCGGTGACGGTGTCGGCCTCGTACTTGGTCGACAGCTCGTGCAGGCGAGCCCGACCTTCGTCGGTCTCGGGGTCGATCCCCTCGGCCTGCACATCCTTGAGGGCGAGCCCCTCGGGATTGCCGCCGAGCACGATGTCCACCCCGCGTCCGGCCATGTTGGTGGCGACGGTGATGGCATGCAGGCGACCGGCCTGCGAGACGACATGGGCCTCACGCGTGTGCTGCTTGGCGTTGAGCACCTCGTGCGGGATGCCCTGCTTCTCGAGCTCGCGTGACAACTTCTCGGATTTCTCGACCGAGATGGTGCCGACCAGCACCGGTTGGCCGGTCTCGTAGCGGTCCCTGAGATCCTCGACCAGCGCGTCGAACTTGGCCTCTTCGGACTTGTAGATGAGGTCGGCCTGGTCGAGGCGAATCAGCGGACGATGGGTCGGGATCGGCACGACCTGCAGGCCATAGGTGCCGGCCAGCTCACTGGCCTCGGTCTCGGCCGTACCGGTCATGCCGGCGAGCTTGTCGTACAGGCGGAAGTAGTTCTGCAACGTGATGGTGGCGAGGGTCTGGTTCTCCTCGTTGATCTTCACGCCTTCCTTGGCCTCGACCGCCTGATGCAGTCCCTCGGACCAACGGCGGCCATCGAGGATGCGCCCGGTGAACTCGTCGACGATGTTGACGTCACCGTTCTGCACGACGTAGTCCTTGTCGCGCTTGAACAACTCCTTGGCCTTGAGCGCGGCCTGGAACTGATGCACCAGGTTGGTGGACACCTCGTCGTACATGTTCTCGATGTCGAGCGCCTTCTCGACCGCCTCGACGCCCTCGTCGGTGGGAGCGACGGTGCGCTTCTCTTCGTCGACGTCGTAGTGGACGTCGCGCTTGAGGCCCCGGACGATGCTGGCGAACTGGTAGTAGAGCTTGGCGGCGTCGGCCACCCGGCCGCTGATGATGAGCGGGGTGCGGGCCTCGTCGATGAGGATCGAGTCGATCTCGTCGACGATGCAGAAGTTGAATCCTCGCTGCACCTGGCGATCGCGGCTCATGGCCATGTTGTCGCGCAGGTAGTCGAAGCCGAGCTCGTTGTTGGTGCCGTAGGTGATGTCGCAGGCGTACTGCTCGCGCTTGTAGACCGCGTCGAAGTCGCCCGGAACCACCACGCCCAGGGTCAATCCCAGCCAACGATGGATCTGGCCCATCCACTCGGCGTCGCGAGTGACCAGGTAGTCGTTCACCGTGACCAGGTGCACGCCCTTGCCGCCGAGCGCGTTGAGATAGATCGGCAGGGTCGAGACCAAAGTCTTGCCCTCGCCCGTCTTCATCTCGGCCACCCAGCCGAAGTGCAGCGCCGCACCGCCCATCAACTGGACGTCGTAGTGACGCTGACCGATCACCCGAAGCGCCGCCTCACGGGTGACCGCGAAGGCCTCCAGCATGAGATCGTCGATGGTGGCGCCGTTGTCGAGTCGCTCGCGGAACTCGACCGTTTTGGCCCGCAGTTGGTCGTCGGAGAGCGCCTGGATCTCGGGCTCGAGCGCGTTGATCTCGGGGACCAATGCCTGGACGGCACGGACCTTCTTGCCTTCGCCGGCGCGGAGAATCTTGTCGAATACACCCATGAAGCAGACCAGCCTACCGGGGCGGCGCCAGCACCCCAGCCCGGGTCTCAGTCGGCGTCGAACAGTCGTTCGCCGACGGCGTAGGCCAAGGCCTCAGTGCGGCCAAAACGGTACAGCCGGGCCACGGCATCGGCGACCAGGTTCTCGACCGAGGCACCGGTGAGTCCGGTCGCCGACGCCACCTCGTCGACCGGAGCGCCCTGGGCCAGACGGTCGAGCACATCCTGCTGCACCGCATCGAGACGGGGTGGTGTCACCGACTGCTGGACCGAGCGAGCCTGGCGGTCGAAACCGGCGTAGGCGGCGGAGAGGGCCGCTAGATCGTCGGTCCCCAGCACGCATCGACCCCAGGCCACGCGCCGGGTGACCTGGATCGCCTGCGACAATGCGTCATCCCGCGACACCAGACCGGTGGCGCCGGCCTTGAGGGCGCGCCGCCGGGCATCCTCGTCGCCGAGCCCGGCGACCACCACGACCCGCGCTGACGGCACCAGTTCACGGATCGCGGCAGTGAGGCGAACGCCGCCCGGCCCCGACATACGCAGGCCCATCCACACGACATCTGGAGCCGCCTCTTGGACCTGTCCGACCACGGTGTCGCCGTCATCGGCTTCGGCCATCACCTCGATGTCGGGCGCCGCCTCGAGGGCCACGATCAGCTCGCGGCGAAACCGAGCGCTCTCGTCGCAGACCAGCACGCTGACAACGGCGTCCGACCACTTGGACCGCTCGACGAAATCGATGATGACGACTCCCTGATTGGGTGGCTGGTTTCGGGCGGGTTCAGCCGCGCTGGTTCTTGAGTTCGGCTCGGCTCTTGAGCTGAGCCAGTTGGGGCTCGAGCTTCTCGACCGCCACGTCGAGGGCGGCGAAGCTGTCGCTCGCCGACACCTTGCACTGCACCTGGTGACCGTGACCTTCGATCACGACTTCGCAGGTGGCCTTGTCTACTATGCGAGGATTTTTTTCCTCACCGAAGTGCACGCTCGCCACGTCGAGTCCATCGAGGAACTTGCTGAGCCGACCGATCTTGAGTCGGGTGGCCGACACCAAGGCCTCGGACGGCTCGGCTCCTCGACTGCTGATGGCGATCTCCACGATTGCGCTCACTCTCGCTCGGCGACACCAGGCCCGGCGACGGCCCAGTAAGGCTCGCGACGGCAGGTGTCGGCATGGTACGAGAGTGGCGACCTCAGCGCAGTCGGTCGCAGACGAGCCGGCCGACCATGCGCTGGGCGAGGGCCTCAGCCGTAGGTTGCTCGCCCTGTTCGAGCCGGCGGCGAGCCTCTTCGGTGCGATCGGTACGGATCGGGGACGACTCGGTCAGTCGTTCGAGCAACCCAGCCGGAACGTCGACCGCGTGATTCTCGATGATGGCCTCGGTGGGCGGGTCGGCTGCATCGAGGGCACCAGCGGCGGCGGCCTCGGTCGTGAGCGCGTCGAGTGACCGCTGCACCTGCAGTTCGGTGACCTGCATGTCCCAGAGCTCCCATTCGGGTGAGTCGATGTCTTCCTGTTCTGTCGGCTGGTCAGCGGGCCACCTTGAGGGGTGTCGCGGCCGCAGCAACGACAACCACCGACCCAGCGCCAGCTCGTCGGAGCACGGCCGTGGCCGCCGCCACCGTGGCCCCGGTCGTGATCACGTCATCGACCAGCAGCACCCGGCCCGACACCAGCCCGCGGGCGACGAAGGCCGGCCCGCTCGCTCGGTCGCGGCGATCGCGGCCGGTCTGCGGTGGTCCGGGTCGCCGCTGCAACAGCGCCCAGCACGGACAACCCAACTGGCGACCCACCGCCTGCGCCAACAACCGGGCCTGATCGAACCCGCGGGCCCGCCGCCGGGCGGCCGACGTGGGGGCCCAGGTCACCACGTCGAACGTCTCACCCGCCACGGCCTGTGCCATCGTCGCCGCCAGCGGCCCGATCGCCGCCCGCCGATTGCGGTACTTCAGCCCCAACACCAGATCACGACCCACCCCCTCGAACCGCAGGACAGCCACGGCGCAGTCGGCGCCCGGCGGAGCCGGCACCGGCCCGGCCGGCACCAGCCGCGCCGAACAGCCCGCGCAGACCGGGCCGCCCGCCGCCCCACACCCCCCGCACACCCGTGGCAGCAACATGACCCGACGCTACCAAGGGGGTACGACACGAACCGGTGGCCCCGACCCGCGACCCGATGCCTATTGGGGCATCAGGAAGGGTGGGGGCGCGTCGTCGAGGATGGCGTCCATGCGCTGACGGACCATCTGCTTCGAATCGGGATGGGTGAAGATGTAGAACCGTTTGGCGGCCACCGCATCGGCCACCTGGTCCGCCACCGCATCGGGCGACAAGCCGCCGGCGATGAACCCTTCGATGGCATCGGCGACCAGCGATTCGGTCGCACCATCGTCGTCGTCATCGTTGCGCAGGTCGTCGGGTCGATTGCGAGCCGACTCATGGATGCGGGTCTTGACCCACGACGGGCAAAGCACCGAAACGCCGACCTCACTGCCCGTCATCGCCAGTTCGTTGTAGGCCGTCTCAGAAATGGCGACCACGGCGAACTTGCTGGCGTTGTAGGGGCCCATGAACGGCGCCACGAACAGACCGGCGACCGAGGCGGTGTTCACGATGTGACCCTCGCCCTGCTCGAGCAGCATGGGCAGAAACACCCGCATGCCGTGGATCACGCCCCAGAGGTTGACGCCGAGCACCCACTCCCAGTCGGCGGTGGTGAGCGTGTTGATCAATCCCCCGCCGCCGACCCCGGCGTTGTTACACACCAGATGGACCGCACCGAAGGCGTCGAGGGCGACCCGGCCGAGCTCGTCGACCTGGTCACCCTTCGACACATCGGTCACCTGCGTGACCACCTCGATGCCCGACGCGCGCATGGCGTCAGCCGCCGTCGCCAACGCGTCGGGCTCGATGTCGGCCATCACCAGTTTCATGCCCTCGGTACCGAACCGGCGGGCCAGGCTGAGCCCGATCCCGCTGGCGGCACCGGTGATGACGGCGGTCTTGCCGGTGAGCGTTTGCATCAGTAGCGGTAGTGGTCCGGCTTGAACGGGCCGTCGACCGGGATGCCCAGGTACGAGGACTGGTCGTCGGTGAGCACGGTGAGCCGAACGCCGAGAGCATCGAGATGCAGCCGGGCGACCTTCTCGTCGAGGTGCTTGGGCAGGGTGTACACGTCCTTCTCGTAGTTCTCGGGATGGGTGTAGAGCTCGATCTGGGCGATGGCCTGGTTCGAGAAGCTGCACGACATCACGAAGCTCGGGTGGCCGGTGGCGCAACCCAGGTTCAGCAGCCGACCCTCGGCCAGCATGATGATCGAGTGCCCGTCGGGGAAGACGAACTCATCGACCTGCGGCTTGATGGTCACCCGCTGCACGTCGCTCATGCGCATGAGACCGGCCATGTCGATCTCGTTGTCGAAGTGGCCGATGTTGCCGACGATGGCCTGATGCTTCATCCGCTTCATGTGCTCGGCGGTGATGATGTCCTTGTTGCCGGTGGTCGTGATGAAGATATCGGCCGTCTCCATGACGTCTTCTAGCCGAGCGACCTGGTAACCCTCCATGGCGGCCTGCAGGGCGTTGATCGGGTCGATCTCGGTGACGATGACCCGGGCGCCCTGGCCCCGCAGCGACGCCGCGCAACCCTTGCCCACGTCGCCGAAGCCGCAGACGACGGCGACCTTGCCGCCGATCATGACGTCGGTGGCCCGATTGATGCCGTCGATGAGCGAGTGACGACAGCCGTAGAGGTTGTCGAACTTGGACTTGGTGACCGAGTCGTTGACGTTGATGGCCGGGAACAGCAGCTGGCCGGCCTCGACCATCTGGTACAGCCGGTGCACGCCGGTGGTGGTCTCCTCGGTGACGCCCTTGATGCCGGCGCCGATGCCGGTCCAGAGACCGGGCTCATCGGCGACGGTGCGCTTGAGCAGCTCGAGCACGACCTTCCACTCGTCGGAATCGTCGTCGGTCGGCTCGGGCACGATGCCGGTGGCCTCGTACTCGGTGCCCTTGTGTACCAGCAGGGTGGCGTCGCCACCATCGTCGAGGATCATGTTGGGACCCTCGCCGCCCGGCCAACGCAGCACCTGCTCGGTGCACCACCAGTATTCGTCGAGCGTCTCGCCCTTCCAGGCGAACACCGGCACACCCTTGGGGTTCGACGGCGTGCCTTCGGGGCCGACGGCCACCGCGGCGGCGGCGTGGTCCTGGGTCGAGAAGATGTTGCAGGAGCACCAGCGCACGTCGGCGCCCAGGGCGGTGAGCGTCTCGATGAGCACCGCGGTTTGGATCGTCATGTGGATCGAGCCGGTGATCCGAGCGCCGGCCAGGGGCTGGCTGTCGGAGTACTCGGCCCGCAGGGCCATGAGGCCCGGCATCTCGTGCTCGGCCAGCTCGATCTCCTTGCGGCCGAACGAGGCGAGGCTCAGGTCGGCGACGCGGAAATCGGCGTCAGTGTTCAGGTCGGTGATGGTCATGGGTTCTCCAGCGCGTCGAAGCGGATCGTGGAACTGTCGGTTCGGGGCTGGGGTCTACTGACACCAATCTGGTCAGCCCGGCGGCGAAGAGTCTAGGCGATCAGCGCGGCTTGTCAGCGAGCTCGATAATCGCACCAGCAGGGCTTGGCGGCCCGGGCCACGCCACCGATCTGGCGGGATCGCGGGGCGACCGACGTAAGCGACGGGGTGAGACCGTAGTGGTCGAGCAGACCACAGATCGAGATACGGATGGCCGAGATCGAGAACCGGGCCGCCGGACACGAGTGGCTGCCGTGCCCGAACGTGCTGACCAGTTCTTTGGTCGGCACGGCCACGTCAGGCGCCAGTCGGCGACCCCGGTAGTGCGCCGGATCGAAGTGGTCGAGATCCGGCCCCGCGGTGGTGTTGGTGTTCGAGAGCATGGTCGTGACCAAGACCCCGGGAGCCAGGTCATCGGTCTGCTCGGCGACGGTGAACGTCATCGGCTTCACGACCTGGCGCAGGGTGATCGATCGCTGCGCCATGCGGATCACGATGACGTCGCGGGCGGCGTTCACCTCGCGTTCGTCGTCGGGAAGGTCGGCGTAGGAGTCGTAGATCTGCTCGAGGAAGTCGCCGACCGGAGGCTTGGCCTTCCGCTCCGCCCAGATCTCGGCCAGGATCGCCTCGATGCCGGCCATGGCCGCCCGCTCGGACCGCTTGCGGGTCGCCCACGTGACGGCGTTGCGATCGGGACGCACGAACGATTCGGAGCTGTCGAGCCGGTCGATCTCGAGCCCGACGGCCTGGTGCAGGTGATCGAGCTAGGTCTCGACCTTCTGGCTGCCGAACAGGTTCTTCGGATGGTTGCGGCGACCCAGCAACAGCTCCAACGGCACCTTGGCCTTGATGAGGGTGTAGGTCGCCAGCCCGAAGCTGGCCTGATCTTCGGGCAGCTCGTAGAGCGCACGCGTGCCCGCCGCCGAGAACACGCAGAACAGCCGGTGCCCGAAGGCGTCGACCACGAAGGTGTCGCCGTGGCGGTCTCGCTGGCGGGCGAAGAACGCCGTCGGGTTCACCAGCAGACCGGTGCCTCCCGCCAGCCAAGGCACCGGTCCCCGCACTCGCGGCGGCATCGGTTCGACGCTCGGAAGGTCGGCCACCACGCGAGCCTCGCGCGATCCGGCCGCGAGTGAGCTCGATCGCGAGCGGTCAGGTGAGATGGACCGCTTCGTCGAGATGGCGGGTCTTGTCGGGGTTGACGACCACCCGGATCCGCTCGGCCCGGTCGGCGTGCTGATCGACCTGCAACACGATGGTCTCGCCCCCCATCCGAATGACCACCGCCGGCTGCAGATTGACCGGTTGGAAATCGACGGTCGATCCGGCCGGGATTCGCTTGGTGAGGTTGAGCAGGACGCGGGCCACGCGCTCGGGTCCCAGCACCGGCCGGCGCCCGGCGTGCCGGTTGGCCCCGCCGTCGCTGACCAGCACGACGTCGGGGTGCAGCAGTTCGAGCAACGCCGGCGCGTCGCCGCGACCCATGGCATCGACCAGTTGAGCGAGCATGGCATCGTCGGCGTTGTGGCGATCGGCTCCCGCCTCGCGAACCCGCCGTCGAGCGCGCGGGGCGATCTGACGACACGCCGATTCGGACCGTCCGACCGTCTCGGCGATCTCGCGGAAGGGCTGGCCGAACACATCGGCCAACAACAGCACGGCCCGCTCGATACCCGAGAGCTGATCGAGCAGCACGAGGAATCCGAACGTGAGCGATTCGGCCAACTCGGCCGAGTCCTCGGGGCTGGGATCGAGCGCGACCGGCTCGGGCAGCCACGGCCCGACGTAGGCCGTCCGACGGTGCTCGGCCGAGCGGATGCGGTCAAGGGCGAGGCGGGTCGTCACCGTCGTGAGCCAAGCCGGCGGCCGCTCGATCGTGGCGCCGTCTATCGCGTCCCAGCGGATCCAGGCCTCCTGCACCACGTCCTCGGCGTCGACTACCGACCCCAACAGGCGATAGGCCAACCCGAGCAACCGCGGCCGTTCGGTCTCGAAGACCGCGGTGTCGTTCACCCGGCGCGTCCCACGGTGGCGACGGCCCCGGTGCCGGCCCGATGGCCGAGGTGGGCCACCGCCGCCGCGGCCGCCGTTCTCCGGCACCGGACTGGCGTAGGACACGGTCATGTGCGGCCGGAACCGCTGGGTCACGGCATCTTGGGACCGAACCTGGCACCGGGCCGCGAAGTCCCACAGCTCGGCCTGATCGGTGACGCCGTCCCGGGCGCCATAGCGCATGACGTGGACCACGGCCCCACCTTCGGAAGCCAGGTCAGCCGGCGGGCAGTGGGTCGAGAAGTAGAGCGGCTCGTCCATCCCGAACATGGCCAGCGGTGTCGGGCGCCGAGGCCAGTCCCAGGTCAAGGCAGACGGCGGTGACATCGGGACCCAGGCCATCGTAGGTGTGATCGCCCGGCAGCAGGCGCTCGGCCGTAGCCGGTGAGCCGGCGGCCATGATCAGCGCGCCGGCGCCGATGCTCTCGCCATCGGTCGCTACCCGATAGCCGGCCGGGCCGGCCTCGATCGAACGGACCGGGCGGTGGTCGATCAACCGGGCCCGGGCGGTCGTCGCGATGGCGGTCAGCTCGTCGACCATGCGCTGCCAGCCACCGTCGAGGTAGTGCACGCCGGGACCGGTGGCGGCGGCCCGCAACTGGGCGGCGCCCGCATCGGCGCTGAGCCGGTCGAGGTCAGCCGAATACGTCGCGATCCGGATGAGGGTGGCGACCAGCGTGGCGGCGGCGTCGCCCAAGCCGAGACTGTCGATCCACTGCGTGGTG
Organism: Candidatus Neomicrothrix sp.; assembly: GCA_043740665.1. Classification (GTDB taxonomy): domain Bacteria; phylum Actinomycetota; class Acidimicrobiia; order Acidimicrobiales; family Acidimicrobilacustridaceae; genus UBA4742. The sequence goes on along the minus strand of JAYUBX010000368.1, from coordinate 4,425 downwards.
GATCGATCGACCAGCGCCGCCGTGTCGAGCCGTGGCAATCGCGCCAACAGCCGACCGATGCGCGCCTTGTCGGCCAGGCCCATCAGCCCTGACTTGACCATGAGCGACGGTGTGGCCGGCAAGCGGTGCACCTCGCCCCGGTAGACGACGCTCGCGGTCCCCGTCGCCGGCGGCCCACCCGGCAGGCTGACGCCGAGCTCTTGGAGCACCCGGCCGGTCGCCCCCGCCAGGTAGACCGCATGGGGGCCCTGGTTGAAGCGGTAGCCGTCCTTGTCGGTGGTGCGGGCACGGCCACCCAGCCGAGCGCTGTCGATCAGGGTCACCGAGCGCCCGATCGGGCGGCCAGGGCCGCCGCCACCAGGCCGGCCATGCCTCCGCCGACCACCACGATGTCGGTGTGGGTCTCCTGCGTTGCTTCCATCTCGCGCTACCTCCGGCTCGCACCTTCGTCGACCTGACGAACCTCTGACGAGACAGCCCGCCGGATTGTGACAGGCCTCCGGACCGCGCCTCCCCAAAATTCTGCGGAGATGCGTAGATCCAGGTCGGTTTCCGACCTGGATCTACGCCGGAGTGAGGATGTGGGTCGAGGTGAGGATGGGGTCAACCGGCGGCGAGGGCGCGCTGCAGGTCGGTGACGGCCGGGACCGGGCCGGGGTCGATGCCTTCCTGGGCGGCGCGGTGCAGGGTGACGAAGTCACCCATCATCACCAGGTCGAGCAGCTGGGCCAGGGGTCCGTCCCCCTCGGCCACCACATCGTCGATGCTGGCCACGACCTCGTCGAGCATCCGGTTGGCCAGCTCGAACCGACGGACGACCTGCGGATGCTCGAACTCGTGGCGCAGGTTGACGATGCGGAAGACCTGTCGGGTGACGTCGCCGTTCTGACCCCACCCACAGATCTCGTTGTGGGTGGCTTCGGGCAACTGGTTGGCGAAGGCGGCGACCTTGGCGTTGGCGTTGAAGCTGGTCTTCCAGCGCATGGCGGCCACGGCGCCCAGGCCCGAGCCGCCGTAGATCACCGGCATCAGCCGGCCGATGTGACGGGCCAATCGCTCCGCCGCGTTGTTGGGCCGCACCAGCTGATCGCGACGGCGACGCAGCTGGTCGACGGCCGCCTCGATCCACGACGACGCGCCGGGGAACATGCCGATGCGCTCGAGCACCACGAGCGTCGGAATCGCCAACGCACCGAGGGCCGACCGAGACGTCGGGATACCGCTGGCCACCGGGATGCAGGGCACCCCCCACGAGGTGGCCCGACGACCGAGCTCACCACCCTGGGTGATGACGACGAGGCGCCCGCCGGCTTCGATCACGTCGGTCGCCGCCTCGATCGTCTCCTCGGTGTCACCCGAGCACGACACCGCGAACACGAGCGAGTGCTCATCGATGAAGTTCGGAATGCCGTAGCCCTTGTGCACCACCGCCGGCACCGCCATGAACGGCCCGGCGACGACCGGCACGATGTCGCCGGCCAGTCCGCTCGCCCCCATGCCCATCACGACCACGTTCTCGATGTCGTCGTGGGCCGGCAACCCCTCGACCGCCGCAGCCGCATCGCCTGCGGCCACGAGATGCTCGGGAAAGTCGGCCGCCGCCGCCCACAGGCCGAGCGTGTCGAGAACCTCAGGCACCGAGCGTGGACTCGATGCCGTCGGCCTCGGCCTTGGCCGTCAACCGATCGTGCTCGGCGTCGTCGACGACTTCGGACTCGTCGATCAGCATCACCGGAATGTCGTCGGTGATCGAATAGCGACGCTTGAGACGCGGGTTGTAGAGCGAGTTCTCGTCGGCGAAGTAGAGCAGCGGGCCCTTGTCGTCGGGGCACGCGAGGATCTCGAGGAGTTGGGGATCGAGGGCCATGGGTCAGTTCTCCTGAACGGTGTCGGCCCGGGCGATGAGCGCCCGGATCTCGGCGACGTGGGCGTCGCACGCGGATTGATCGGCCGCCTCGAGGTTGAGGCGCAGCAGTGGCTCGGTGTTGGACGGCCGCAGATTGAACCACCAGTCACCGAAGTCGACGGTGAGCCCGTCGAGACGATCCTGGTCGCGACCGGCGAACTCGGCAGTGACCTGCTCGATGACCGCGGAGGGATCGGCCACGGTCGTGTTGAGCTCACCCGACCCGACGTAGCGCTCGTACGGCCGACGCAGCTCGCTGAGGGGAACGCCGGTGGTCGACAGCGTCTCGAGCACGACCATGGCGGCGATGATGCCCGAGTCGGCCCGGTAGTTGTCGCGGAAGTAGTAGTGGCCCGAATGCTCCCCACCGAACGCGGCGCCGCTCTCGGCCATGACCGCCTTGATGAGCGAATGCCCGACCCGAGTGCGCACCGGCGTGCCGCCGCGCTCGATGATCACCTCGGGCACGGCCTTCGAGCAGATCAGGTTGTAGAGGATCGTGGCGCCGGGGTTCTTGACGAGCATGGCCGCAGCCACGATCGCCGTGGTCAGCGAACCCGACACCAGTTCCCCCTGGTCATCGACCAGGAAGACGCGATCGGCATCGCCATCGAACGCCAGGCCGATGTCGGCGCCGGTCTCGAGCACGCGGGCCTGCAGATCGACCAGGTTCTCGGGCTGGATCGGGTTGGCCTCGTGATTCGGGAAGGTGCCGTCGAGCTCGCCGTACATGATCTCGACGTCGAACGGCAGCCCCTCGAAGACGGCCGGCGCAACCAGGCCACCCATGCCGTTGGCGGTGTCCGCCACGATGCGCAGCGGCTTGAGCACGCCCGTATCGACGAAGCTGTGCACGTGGGCGGCGAAGTCCGCCAACGCGTCCTGCTGACGCAACGAGCCGGGTTGATCGACCGGCGACAAGCCCGCCTCGGTCAGATCGCGGATCTCGGTCAGGCCGGTGTCCTCGCCGATGGGCCGGGCTCCGGTCAGGCACAGCTTGATGCCGTTGTAGCCAGCCGGATTGTGCGAGGCGGTGAGCATGGCCCCCGGTGCGGCGAAGCGACCCGACGCGAAGAAGAGCAGATCGGTCGACGCCAGCCCGAGGTCGATCACGTCGAGCCCCTGACTCATGATGCCCCGGGCGAAGGCGGCCGACAGCTCGACACCCGAAGGCCGCATGTCACGAGCGACCAGCACGGTTCCGGTGGTCTCGGGATCAGCCGCCACGAAGGCGGCGAAGGCGGCGCCGATCCGTTCGACCAGCGCCGGATCGAGCTGCTCAGGCACCAGCCCGCGCACGTCATAGGCCTTGAAAATCTTCGAGAGGGACGACACATCGAACGAGGCCATGGCCGGCGAGCCTAGTGCCGTGTCAGGTGAGCCGACCCACTAGGCCACCGAACTGCGGGCCACCACCGCGACCTCGTCAGGGTCGAGGTCGTAGCGCCCGCGGGCGGCCCATCGTCGCACCCGGAAGAGGTCGCGGATCGTGCGCAAGGCGTCGCTCACCACGTGAACGGTGGACCGGCTCGAGTTGACGACCCGCACCGGCACCTCGGCCAACGACAGGTGGTAGGCCTCGACCAGGTGGAAGACCTCGACGTCGAAGGCGAATCCGTCGATGTGCGAATGGCCGAAGATGATCTGGGCCACGTCGGACCGAAACGCCTTGAGGCCGCACTGGGTGTCGCGGTAGTTGCCCAGCAGCACGATGCGGGTGAGCAGGTTGATGGCCCGACCGCCGATCTCGCGGACCCGACGGGCCTGCACCAGCGTCGTGGTGTCGTCGTGGCGGCGACTGCCCACCACGACATCCCACCCCGCCTCGACCTGTTCGAGCAGTTCGACCAGATGGTCGGGCGAGTACGACAGGTCGGCGTCGGTGAACGCCACCGTGCGCCCCCGGGCCGCCAACATGCCGGCGCGCACGGCCGCACCCTTGCCCTGATTGATCGGCAGGACCACGACCTGTTCGGCGCCGGCCCGGCCTGCCTCGAACGCGGTGCGATCGGTCGAGCCGTCGTCGACCACGACGATCTCGAGCCCGCCGTGTTCGTCGACCGAAGCCAGTTCTTTGTGCAGTCGGCGAACGGTCTCGCCGATGCGTTCCTCCGCGCCGAAAGCCGGCACCACCACCGAGAGCCTGACCTCGCCCGGCGCGGGTGGTCGATCGACCCGTCGGCCCAGATCGAACCGCACGCGCAGGTGAGCCACCCGCCGATCACGCAGCAGGCTCACCGCGGCTCCGGTGAGCAAGGCGACGCCCGCGCTGCGCAACACCGCCCGCCGCCGGCTCATGGCTGCGGGTTCGGGCCCGGGTTCGGGTTCGGGTTCGGGTTCGGGTTCGGGTTCGGGTTCGGGATCGGGTTCGGGTTCGGGTTCGGGTTCGGGTTCGGGATCGGGATCGGGTTCGGGTTCGGGTTCGGGAATGTCGGGGCCAGACTTCGACGGCGACGGAATCCCCGACGATCAAGACAAGTGCCCGCACATCGCGAACCCGCTGGATCCTGACAGCGACA
>JAYUBX010000367.1:0-6540 GCA_043740665.1 Candidatus Neomicrothrix sp. | reverse complement strand
GCGACATGCGGAAGAGCTCCTTGGGAAAGATCGAGCAGCCGACCGGCACGGTGATGGGGGTGAAGTCGAGGTCGTCGAAGCTCTCCCAATAGAGCCGGGCCGACGAGGCACCGGTGCCGGGCAGCCAGTAGAGCATCACGTTGTCGAGCATCTCGTCGCGGGTGAGGACGTTGGCCGGGTCGCCATCGCAGTCGGTCCACGCCCAGAACTTCTCGACAATCCAAGCCGCCTGGCCCGTCGGTGAGTCAGCCAGGCTGTAACCGATGGTCTGGGGTCGGGTCGACTGCTCCTTCGAGTAGCCGGCCTCCCACTTCTGGTAGTGGGTGAAGCCGTCCATCGCCGCCTGTTCGGCGTCGGTCAGCGGCTCGGACATATCGGGGATGGCCAGCGGCATGTTGAGGTGGATGCCGGTCAGCTGGTCGGGGTGACGCCAGCCCAGACTCGACGTGATCATGGCGCCCCAGTCGCCGCCCTGGGCACCGTAGCGGTCGTACCCGAGTCGGGCCATGAGTTGGGACCACGCGTCGGCGATGTGGTGGGCGGTCCAGCCGGTCGCGGTCGGTTTGTCACTGAAGCCGTAGCCCGGCAGCGAGGGGCACACGACGTGGAACGCGTCGGCCGCGTCGCCGCCATGGGCGGTGGGGTCGGTCAGGGGACCGATCACCTTCTGGAACTCGACGATCGAGCCAGGCCACCCGTGGGTCATCACCAGGGGCATGGCGTCCGGGTGCGGTGACCGGGCGTGGAGGAAGTGGATGCCGAGCCCGTCGATCTCGGTGCGGAACTGGTCGAACGCATTGAGGCGCGCTTCTCGCGCTCGCCAGTCGTAGCCGTCGGCCCAGTAGGCACAGAGGTCGCGCAGATAGGCCAGGGGAATGCCCTGTGACCAGTCGTCGACCGTCTCGGCCTCGGGCCACCGAGTCCGCGCCAGGCGGTCGGCCAGATCGTCGAGATCGGCTTGGGGGATGTCGATGCGGAACGGGACAACAGCGTCGGACATGGTGGCCTCCTTGGCAGCGGCGATCATCTTGGTCGAAGTGGGTCAGCGGGGATCGAATCGTTCGACCTCACCGATAGATTCGCCACTCATGGCCGCCGCCGACGTCGAGACCCGAACCAACCCGGGCGGCGTTGCGCCCTACCCGCGTCGGTGGTGGGCCCTGGCGGTGCTCTGCCTCAGCCTGCTCATCGTGTTCGTCGGCAACTCGAGCCTCAACGTGGCCATCCCCACGCTGTCGCGAGAGCTCAACGCCACCACGTCGCAGCTGCAGTGGGTCGTGGCGATCTACTCGTTGGTGTTCGCCGGCCTGTTGTTCTCGACCGGTGCGATCGGTGACCGGTTCGGTCGCAAGGGGGCGCTGCAGGTCGGCCTCGTGGTCTTCCTGGTCGGCTGTGGCGTTGCCGCCCTGTCGACGTCGATGGACCAGCTCATCGCCTGCCGCGCCCTGATGGGGGTGGGTGCCGCGTTCATCATGCCGTCGACCTTGTCGATCATCGTCAACGTGTTCCCGCCGAGGGAGCGCACCAAAGCGATTGCCATCTGGGCCAGCGTGACCGGCGCCGCCGGGGCCATCGGTCCGTTGGCCAGTGGCTGGCTGCTCGGTCACTTCTGGTACGGCTCGGTCTTCCTGGTCAACGTGCCGATCATCGTGGTCGCCCTCATCGGTGGGGCGTTCCTCGTGCCCCGATCGCGGGACCCCGAGCAGGCCCAGCTCGATCCGGTCGGTGCGCTGTTGTCGATCGTCGGCATCGTGGCTCTGGTCTACGGACTCATCCAGGCGCCCGAGGCCGGCTGGTCGAGTCCGGCGACGCTCGGTGCCTTCGCCGTGGCGCTGGTGGTGCTCACCCTGTTCGCCTTCTGGGAGCTGCGAACCCCCGAGCCCATGCTCGACATCCGCTTCTTCGAACATCCCGCCTTCAGTACCGGCACTGGCGGGATGATCCTCGTGTTCTTGTCGATGTATGGCGTGATGTTCCTGGTCACCCAGTACTTCCAGTTGGTGCTCGGTTACAGCCCCCTGTCGGCCGCAGTTCGGTTCTTGCCCATGGCGCCGATCATGATCGTGGTCGCGCCGATGACGCCCTGGCTGGCGGCGCGGTTCGGTGCCAATCGGGTGGTCTCGGCCGGCATGCTGTTGGTCGGGCTCGGCCTCATCATGTTTCGGGGTCTGGGGGTGCACACGCCCTATTGGTACGTGTTGGCGTGCGTGGTACCCCTCGTCTCGGGGATGGCGTTGTCGATGTCGCCGATGACGGCGGCCATCATGTCGTCGGTGCCCGACCGCCGAGCTGGCGCCGGTTCGGCGATGAACGACGCCACGCGTGAGCTCGGCGCGGCCCTCGGGGTCGCCGTGCTGGGCAGCGTCGCCGCGTCGAAGTATGGCAGCACCGTGGCCCACCTCACTTCGGGGATGACCCCTGAAAATCAGGTGGGGGCGGGGTCATCGCTGTCGGGCGCGTTGCAGACCGCGTCGCAGTTGCCTGAAGCCGCCGGTCGCGCCCTCACGGCCGGGGCCGATCAGGCCTTCGTCGACGGCATCCATCTCGCCGTCACCGTCGGGGCGATCCTGGCGGTCACCGCCGCAGTCATCGTCGCTCGCTACCTGCCTCGCGTTCTGACCCACGAAGGACCGACAGCGGGGCCACCCGAGCTCGGTGACGAAGCGGTCCGCGAAGAGGCGGCCGAGATCGCCGATGTATCGACCTTCCTGCAGTAGCGCCCGGGGTCGATCAGCTGTGGTCGCCGAGCTCGGGTCGGCGCAGGGTCCGATGCTCGCGACCGTCGGGCACCCGGTGCGCCGGGTGGAGTGGCGCGCCGGGGACCAGGCGCTCGGTCACGGGCAACGGATTGCCGGGGCCAGCTTGCCCGTCGGATGACGGGTCAGTATCGGGCGGCCACGCCTCGACCACGCCGACCAGGGTGGTGAGTGATGCGTAGCCGGCCTGCACCCGCCCTTGGTCGGTGTCGGCCGGCGGCTCGTAGCCCGTGGCCTCGAGAGCGAACTGCAGGTTCTGTCCGGGGGTGCCCGTGACGGTGGCCCGTACCGCGCCGAACGGTGCCAGGCGCGCCCACCGAATGCCTTTGACTTGGCCACGAGGCAGGGCCGGCACGTTCAGATTGAGCACCGATCGCGGCGGCGCAGTGGCCAGGACGTCGAGCACTTCGACGGCGATGGCCGCGGCCGAATCCCAGTGCCAGACGTCGGCACTGGCGGTGCTGACGGCCAGCCCCGACAGACCAAAGTTCTGCCCGGTGAGCGCGGCGCCCACGGTGCCCGAGTGCAGCACCGAGCGACCGGTGTTGAGTCCGGCGTTGATGCCGGACACGACGACGTCGGGTGCCGGGCCGAACGCCCCCAGGCTGGCGGCAACGACCGTGGCCGCCGGCGTGCCGGCCAGCGCCCACGCTTCGATCTCAGGAACCCCGTCGATCTCGACGCGGGTGACCTCGAACTGCTCGTCGGGACGCAAGGACCCCAGGGCGGCGCTGGCCCCACTCCAGTCGGTGCTCGGCGCGACGACCAGGACCCGATGGCCGGCCTGGTGCAGATGGCGGGCCAGTACCTGAATCCCCACCGAGTCGATGCCGTCGTCGTTGGTCACCAGGATGTGCACGTCGGGACCGTACCTGACGGGTCAGTGGGCACGGTCAGTCCGTGGCCTCAGCCGGCGGCCCGGGTAGGCGGATCGATTCAGTGAGTCGAGATGGGTTCGGGGTTCTCGACGTGGCCGTCGGCGTGGCGGGCGAAGCGGGCTCGTTCGACGGGGTGCACCGGGTCGTCGGCCGGCCAGGGCCAGCCGCCGAAGCCGGTTTGGCGATAGTCGGCGAAGGCCTGCTCGATCTCGGCGTCGGTGTTCATCACGAACGGTCCGTATTGCGCCACCGGTTCACCGATGGGTCGACCTTGCAGCAGCAGCACCTCGGTGGGCCGGTCATCCGGGTCGCCTGCGTCGCGGGGCCGAGCGGTGAGCGTCACCGGCTCGTCGGCTCGTATGACCACGCCGGTCGGCGGCTCGATCTGGTGGTCGCCGATCTCGAGTCCGGTGCCGTCGAAGACGTAGAGGGTGCGAACGGTGTCGAGCCCGGCGGCGGCGGGCAGCACCCACTGCGCCCCCGGCTCCATACGGATGTGCCAGATGGCCAGGTCGGCCTTGGGCCGCGACGCCCACGAATGGGGTGGCGGGGCTGGCGGGGTCAGGCCGGCCAAGGTCCCGGCGATCACCGTGATCTCGGTCGTGCGGCCGGCCTCGTCGGTGGCGATGCGGCGAGGGATCTCGCCATCCCAGAGCATGGTGAAGTGGGGGTCGACCAGCTTGTCCTCGGCCGGCAGGTTGAGCCAGATCTGAAACAGCTCGGCCGGATTCGGCTGGTCGCGCTCGACCAACGGAAACATCTCACAGTGGACGATGCCTTCGCCGGCGGTCAGCCACTGCACGTCGCCGCGACCGAACCGGGCGGTGGCCCCGAGCGAGTCGCTGTGGTCGATGAGCCCTTGGCGGACGAAGGTGACAGTCTCGAAGCCCCGATGGGGATGCTGGGGGAAGCCGGGCACGGTCTGGCCGTGGTACATCCGCCAGCCGTCGATGCCGGCGAAGTCCTGGCCCAGGTCTCGACCCTCGAGCGACGCGTCCGGCCCGAGTTGGTCGTTGCCGGCGGGATAGGCGTCGTTGTGGTGTACACAAAACAGAAACGGATCGATGGTGGGCCACTGGAAGCCCAGCCCAACCGTCTGGATCACGGGATCGACCGTCGGTTCAGGCATACGGTCAGCGTACGCAGATCGTTTCGCGTTCACCGCGCCGGGCGGTGATCTCGAGGTGGTGGTCGTCGACCGGGTCGCAGTCGTGCGACGATGCCGCGGTGGAGGTCGTGAGGATCGATCGATGGCTGTGGGCCGTGCGGCTCTACAAGACGCGCTCGAACGCCACTGACGCCTGCCGGGGCGGCCACGTGCGGGTGAACGGCGCGCCGGCCAAGGCCGCCGCGTCGGTACGGGTCGGAGACCGCGTGACTGCTCGGGTCAACGGAGACGAACGGATACTCGAGGTGGTTCGACTCATCGACAAGCGGGTCAGTGCCGCCGTGGCCGCCGAATGCCTCGTCGATCACAGCCCGCCGCCCGCACCCCGCGAGTTCATCGCGCCCGCGTTCGTGCGCGACCCGGCCGCCGGTCGGCCGACCAAGAAGGAACGGCGCCAGCTCGACCGGTTCCGGGAGCACTGACTCAGCGGATCAGGGGATCAGGACGACCCGGCCGAACGACTGACGGCTCTCGATGTAGGCGTGGGCGGCGGCCGCGTCGGCCAGCGGATACGTGCGGTCGATCACGACCTTCAGCTCGCCGTCGGCGACTTCGGCCAGTCGCCGTCCGATCAGGTCGTGGGCCCGTGGCCCGCCGAGAAAGAGCTCGGCGCCGAGAAAGACGCCGGTGAGGCTCTGGTTGTTGCCGCGGAGCGTCGAGATGTCGAGCGGCATGGCCGGGCCGCGGCCGGCGTCGCCCACCGACACGATGCGGCCGCGATAGGCCAGGCACCGCAGGCTGTCCTGCAGGGTTTGTCCGCCGACCGAGTCGACGATGACGTCGGCGCCGCGGCCATCGGTGAGCCGGCGCACCTCGTCGGCGAAGTCGGTCTCGAGGTAGTTGATGCCGTGGTCGAGACCCAGCTCGATGAGCCGTTCGAGCTTGTCGTCGCGCGACGCGGTAGCTAGCACGGTGGCCCCGGCCCGCTTGGCCAGCTGGATGGCGGCGATACCGACACCGCTGGCACCGGCGTGGATCAGGGCCGTCTCGCCGGCTTGCAGGCGACCGAACTCGAACAGGCAGTCATCGGCGGTGCCGAACGGAATGGGTACGCAGGCGGCGGATTCGATGGCCAGGCCGTCAGGCACCGGCCAGCAGAACGCCTCGGGCACGGCCCGCAGCTCGGCGTGCGACCCGTCGAGCCCGACGGTGACGACCCGGTCGCCCTCGCTCAGGCTGGTGACCCCGCGGCCGACGGCGATGATCGTTCCGGCTGCTTGGTAGCCGACGATGTGGGCGGCGCCGCCCGTGTCGGTATCACCCCGGGCGAGGGTGTCGCCTCCTTCGATACTGACGGCTTCGATCCGCACCAGGACATCGCCGTCGCCGGGCTCAGGGTCGGCGACGTCCTCGTAGCGGAGAACGTCGGGACCGCCGGGCTCGTGGATGACGGCTGCCTTCATGTGGATCTCCCCCTCGTTCGGCGTCCGCTGCCGAGAACCAGGCAGGCGGACCCGCCGGAGACCTCCGGCGGCGCCGTCACCGTATCCAGGCGGCCAACCAAGTCATCGCCGACGTGACCGACGAATGGGCCCATGGGCAACGAATCGGTACCGAATCGGTGCCGATGGGTCAGCGAATGGGCAGCGGAGTGGGCGGTGGATTGGTCAACCAGGCAAGCTTGGACCGGAAATCGATGGGGGTTCTGGCCGCGTCCGCTGCTACGGTGTCACTTGTTCATCCCGTAGGATGCCGATTGCCTCGATCCACTCTGTGGGTCTCGAGGCCGGGGATGAGC
>JAYUBX010000366.1:0-5756 GCA_043740665.1 Candidatus Neomicrothrix sp. | reverse complement strand
GGATCGCTCTACGTCGGTGCGCTGATCACCGGCGTGCTGAGCGCGGTGCTGCTGACCGTTCTCACCCGCAACCGTCGGGTGACCTCCGACGCGGCGCTGGCCGTCCTGCTCACCGGGTTCTTCTCGATCGGCGTCATCGTCATCTCTCGCAGCCACAGCTACACCGCCGACCTCACGGTCCTGCTGTTCGGCCGCGTGCTCGCCGTAGACACCGCCGAGATCGTGGCCACTGCCGCGACTGGAGCAGTCGTATTGGTTGTGCTGTGGGCGCTGCACAAGGAACTGGTGCTGCGTGAGTTCGACCCCGACGCCGCCGAGGCGCTCGGCTACCCGATGGCCACCCTCGACCTGGTGCTCAACGTGCTCATCACGCTGGTCGTCGTCTCCGCCGTCCGGGCTGTGGGCAGCGTGCTGGTGATCGCCCTCCTCATCACCCCGGCCGCCGCGGCCCGGCTCATCGTGCGCCGGAGCGTGAGCCAGATGATGGCGGTTGGCGCCCTGTTCGGCGCCCTCGGCGGCTGGCTGGGACTCGCCCTGAGCTACGAGGGGTCGGTGCACCACGGCTGGCGGCTGGCTTCGGGCGGCACCATCGTGCTGGCTCTCACCGTGCTTTTCGCAGCAACCCTGGCCGGCGTCTCGACCGCCCGAGCCGTCCACCGCCGGGCCGTTCGTCGGGGCCCACCACCGGTTGTGGCCGGGGCGGACCGGGTGGCGGCATGAACGGTCTCGGCTCGACCTTCGCCTCACCTCTGATGCAACGGGCCCTGGTCGAAGCGGTGCTGGCCGGCGCACTGGCCGGAGTCGTCGGCGTGCACGTCGTGTTGCGACGGCTGTCGTTCTTCACCATGTCGCTGACCCACGCAACCTTTCCCGGCCTGGTGCTGGCCGGGATGATCGGGGTCAGCCTGTTCACCGGCACCGCGGTGTTCGGGCTGTTGGTGGTGCTGTTGATCGCCGGGCTCACGCGTGTGCGGACCCTCGACTCGTCGACCGCTACCGGGGTGGTGTTGGCCGGCGGCTTCGCCCTCGGGGTCGTGCTGATCTCGTCGCAACCCGGCTTCACCAAAGACCTCACAGGCTTTCTGGTCGGGTCGATCCTGACCGTGCAGCCGTCCGACATTCTGGTCACCGCCATCGTCGGCACCCTGGTACTCGTCACCTTGGCCGTGCTGCACAAGGAGCTCGTCTTCGGGGCGTTCGACCCGGCCGGATTCGCGGCGATGGGGTACCGCGTTCTGATACTCGACCTGGTACTGCTGATCGCCATCGAGATAACCGTCGTCGCCGTCGTGCCCGCCGTCGGCACCATCCTGGCGGTCGCGCTCATCGTGGCCCCGGCCGCCAGCGCCCGGCTGTGGACCGATCGCATCGGTGCCTCCATGGCCCTCGCGGCGGCGGTCGGCGCCCTCGGGGGAGCCGTCGGGCTGGGCGCGTCGAGTCGTTGGGATGTCGCCGCCGGCCCGTCCATCGCCGTCGTCGTCTCTGCGGTGTTCGCCATCTCGCTGGTTCTCAGCCCTCGCCACGGTTGGCTCGGACGTCGCCGGGCCGGCCGCTCATCGTCGCCTCATCTGGCCTTTCGATCGATTGAACATCCAACCACGACATCTGGAACGAACTGGTCCCGGGTAGAAGACCACGACGGTCACCGCCTCCGGGAGAAGATATGGATCACGATTCGACGGCAGACACCCATGGCGTGATCGGTGTGCTGCGTCGATTCGTCGAGTCGGCCGGCGGCTTCACTCTGCACCACCGCACCGGCGAACCCGCGTGTCACGGCGTCTCGGTGTGTGCCGACCCCGAAGCGACGCTGAACTTTCCCCTCGCTGCGTGGGACGACGCCAAGGTGCAGCACTGGTTCCAGACCTGGGCGGGGCGACTGCACGGCACCGACCTGCACCTCGGTGGTTGGCTCGACCCGGCCACCCAGCAGGTCTGGCTCGACGTGGTTCGGGTCTACCCCGCCAACCGGCGTCGCGAAGCGGTCCATCTGGGACGTACCCACCATCAGAAAGCCGTCTTCGATCTGGGCCGAAGTCAGGTCCTCGCCGTTGCCGGCCCCGTAGGGTCGACGGCGTGACCGTCCGTTGAGCACGCCGAATACCTCTGCGTTTGACCCCGCCCGACGCGGCCTGGACCACGTCGCCCGCTGGCGCGACCGCACCAACGCCGACCCGCGCCACGACGAGCGCACCGCGGCGATCCTGGGCATCTCGCTCGGCGTCTGCTTCACCGTCTGCTTCGCTACCGGTCTGTACTCGCACCTGGCCCAACACCCGACCTCGTGGTTCCGTCTGCCCGCCTCGCCAACCGGGCTCTACCGCGTCACGCAGGGGCTGCACGTCGCCACCGGCATCGCGTCGGTCCCGCTGCTGCTGGCCAAGCTGTGGGCCGTCTTCCCCCGACTGCTGGCCTGGCCGCCGTTCGTCGGGGGCGCCAACGCCATCGAGCGGCTGGCCCTGCTGCCGTTGGTCGGGGGCGCCCTGTTCATGCTGTTCAGCGGCGTGGCCAACATCGACCTCTGGTACCCCTTCCCCTTCTTCTTCCCGACCGCGCACTACTGGATGGCGTGGGTCACCATCGGTGCCCTGATCGTGCACATCGGTGCCAAGCTCAGCGTCACCCGTCGGGCCCTGCGCCGGCGCTCGAACGACGGGCTCGCACCCGTCGACGAGACCGTCGATCCCCTCGCTCGACGCCGATTCCTCACCGTGGTCGGTTCCGGTGCCGGGTTGCTGACCGTGGCCACGGTCGGCCAGACCATCGCTCCCCTGCAACAGCTCGCGGTGCTCGCGCCCCGGCATCCCGACACCGGCACCCAGGGCTTCCCGGTCAACAAAACCGCGGCCGAGGCCGCCGTGATCGAGCCGGCCCAGAGTCCCGACTACCGGCTCACGGTCGGTAGTACCACCCTCGCATCGATCACCGCTCTGTCGTTCTCGGTCGACGACCTGCGTCGGCTGACCCAGCACGAAGCAACCCTGCCCATCGCCTGCGTCGAGGGTTGGAGCGTGAGCAAACGATGGCGCGGGGTGTTGTTGCGCGATCTGCTTGAGCAGGCCGGCGCCCCGACCGGCACCCAGGTCACAGTGTCGGGGCTCGAACAGGGTGGCCTCTACGGCCAGTCCGACCTCGACGCCGACCAGGCGTGGGCCGCCAACACCCTGTTGGCCATGGAGGTCGACGGCCAACCTCTCGCCCTCGATCACGGCTATCCCCTGCGGTTGATCGCCCCCAATCGACCCGGTGTGATGCAGACCAAGTGGATCACGCGAGTCGAAATCCGATGACCCCGAGTCCGAGTTCGAGTTCGAGTTCGACCGACGATGCCACCGACGAACACCGCCTGGGCCGGGTCTTCTGGCTCGGACTGGTGATCGGTGGCGCGGTGATGGCCTTCGGCATCCGTGGCGTGCTCGCTGACCTCGGGCCCGACAACCCGTTCAAGCTGGCCACCTGGGTGGTTGGGCTCGATCTGGCCCACGACCTGCTGCTGGCCTCGGCCGTGGCGATCATCGGGCTGCTGCTGGCCCGGGTGCTGCCGGCGCCGGCGCGGGGTCCCGTACGAGCCGCCGCCGGCCTGTCGGGCATCGTCGTGCTGTTCTCGATCCCGCTGATCACCGCGTGGGGCCGGCGAGCCGGCAACTCGTCAACGCTGCCCCTGAACTACGCCCACAGCGTGCCCATCGTGCTGGTCGCCATCTGGGTCGTCGCCGGGGCCATGATCGTCATGCGCCGCGTCCGAGCCTCGTGACGCGCCAATTCATCCGCGCCGCGTTGGCCGGCACGTGCGTCGTGGTGGCGCTCGGCCTGACGGCTAATGGCTGTGGTGGCGACCAGCCGACCGGCATCGGATCACCCAAGACCTCGGTGCTGGTCGCGACCGCCGCCTTCCCCGTCGCCATGGTCGCCGAGGCCGACGGTGGCCTGCTCTACGGCGAGCGGCTCACGGGGCGGGTCCGGCGGGTGCAGGCCGACGGCATCCTGGCCGCCGAGGCCGTCGCCACTGTGGCGACCAACAGCGCCAACGACGACCAGCGCGGCCTGCTCGGTCTCACCCGCGACCGCCGGGGTCGGCTGTTCGCCACGTGGACGCGCGCCGACGACGGCCGACTGGTCGTGGGCGAGATCCAAGCGGCGCCGGACCAGCCCGCGCTGGCCAGCCCTCGGCTGGTGTGGGTGGGGCCCATGAGCGCGGCGTTGGCCAACGGCGGCCATCTGGCGTTCTCTCCTGGTGGACAGCTGGTCATCGGCATCGGCGACCTGCTCGCCGATCGGGCTCTCGCCGATGACCCGACCGTCCCCAACCGCAAGATGCTCAGCCTCAACCCTGACGGCCCCGCCGACCAAGCGCCCACGGTGCTGTCCACCGGGTGGAACAACCCGTTCGCCTTCACTTTCACCCGGGACGGCACCTTGTGGGTGGCCGACAACACCGGAGCCGACGGGCCCGAGCGAATCGGGCGCGGTGACCAACCCGCCGACCAGGCCCTCGGGCTGGGTGGTCCGGTCAATGGAGCCATCGCGCCATCGGTGTTGGTCGCCTTGGCGCCCGATCAGCTCGGCCTATGCGGCTTCATCTCGGGACGCATGCAGCTCGTACGGGTCGCCAACGGCCGACCCGCGGCGCCTTCGGCCGACGTCGCCGACTCGTGCTCGACCGGCGGAACGGTGCTCAGCGATGGTCGGATCGTCACCGCCTCGCCGACCGAGATCCGCGTGCGCACCGGGGTCGGTGGATAAGGCTCGTGGCCACTGTGACCACCCCGACTCCCGAGTCCTTCACACCACCAGCCACCACCAACCGGCGACCCTCGCCGTTCATCACCGTCGGCGCGCTCGTCGCGTGGGCCTCGATCGTCGCCATCGGCCGCTGGTGGGGCCTGCGACTCATCGCGCAGGGAACCAAGATCGTGCTGCCCACGCCACCGGTCCTGGGGTTGCCCGGCCCCGGATTCACACCGTGGCTGCTCGTCCCGATCACGGTGGGCGGGGCACTGGTTGCCGTCGCTCCGACGATCGTTCGTCGGCTTTCGTGGCGCGGCTTACTGGTCGCCGCCGTCGCCGGAGCCGCGATCTGGTCGGTCAGCGTCGCCCTGGTCGACGGGCCCGCCGGCCTGACCCGAGGCCCAAGCTGGAGCAGCGAATACGGCCACGACGTCCCGAGGGTCGCCGCTGCTCCCGGTCATTTCCTGCGCACCTTCACCGCGCAGATCGGCGACTACGAGATCCATGTTCGCGGTCATCCCCCGGGCATGGTGCTACTGCTCGCCGGCATGGATCGAGCCGGCCTGCACGGCCCGGGTTGGGAGGCCGCCCTCGTCATCCTCGCCGGTGCCGTCGCCGCCGCCGCCGCTCTCGTCGCCACGCGCGAGCTGGCCGGCGAATGCCTGGCCCGGCGTGCCGCGCCCTTCCTCGTACTCGCCCCCGCTGCCATCTGGATTGCCAGCTCGGCCGACGCCTTCTTTCTGGGCATCACCGCCTGGGCTGTCACCCTGATTGTGCTGGCTATTCGCCGCACGGGCCGTCAGTCCGACCAGTTGGCGCTCGCCGGTGGACTGCTGCTCGGCATGGGCCTGATGCTCTCGTACGGTGTCGCGCTGGTCGCGCTGGTGCCCTTCGTCGTCGCCGTGGCCGCCCGGCGTTGGCGGCCGCTCGTCGTCGCCGCCGCTGGTGTTGCGGTTGTGCTGCTGACCTTCCTCGCGTTCGGGTTCTGGTGGATTGGCGGCCTGCTGGCCACCAAGCACGAGTACGAC
>JAYUBX010000365.1:0-3840 GCA_043740665.1 Candidatus Neomicrothrix sp. | reverse complement strand
GCTTTGTCACGGGGCAACGAGCCCATGATCGACTCGGTGGCCGGGGCCATGGTGAGGGCCATGCCGCTGGCCAGGATCACGAACGAGACGAAGACCGGCGTGTAGCCGGCCGACGGCTCGACGAAGGCCAGGGCGACCAGTCCGAGGGCGACCAGCACGAGTCCGGCCGTCACGACCAGCTTGGTGCCGAACTGCTCGGCCAGCTTGGGGCTCTGCGGGGCCAGCAGCATCATCACCGCGGCGAACGGGATGATCCGCACGCCGGCGGCGAGCGCCGAGAAGCCGAGCACCGACTGCAGGTACTGCGTGGTCAGGAAGAGCGAGCCGAACAGGGCGAAGAAGGTGAGGGTGACGGCCAGGCTGGCGGCGGTGAAGCGGGGGTTCTTGAAGAACGACACGTTGAGCATCGGGTGGTCGCTGCGCAGCTCCCAGATCACGAACGCTCCGAGCACGGCGATGGCGACGACGAAGCCGATCAGGGTCGGGCTCGATGCCCAACCCTTGCTCGGCGCTTCGATGATGGTCCACAGCAGCGCGGTGAGTCCGGTGATCGAGAGGATGGCGCCGACCGGGTCGAGCCTGGGGGCGCTCGGGTCCTTCGAGGTGGGCACGAGGAACGCTCCGGCCACCAGGGCGGCGATCACGATGGGCACGTTCACCAGAAACACCGAGCCCCAGTAGAAGTGCTCGAGCAGGTAGCCGCCGGCCAGTGGGCCGATGGCGATGCCGAGGGCCGAGAACCCGGCCCAGATGCCGATGGCCCGGGCCCGCTCGGCCGGAACGGTGAACACGTTGGTGACGATCGACAGGGTGGCCGGCATGATCAGCGCACCACCGATGCCCATCACCGATCGGGTGGCGATCAGCTGACCGGCCGATCCGGCGACGGCCGAGAGCACCGAGCCGAGCCCGAAGATCACCAGGCCGATGCTCAGTGCGCCCTTGCGACCGAACCGGTCGCCGAGGCTGCCACCGGTGAGCAGCAGGCCGGCGAAGACGAGGGTGTAGCCGTCGACGATCCATTGCAGCTGGCTGGTGCTGGCGTGCAGGTCGGTGACGAGCGTGGGCAGGGCCACGTTGAGGATCGTGTTGTCGACACCGATCACGATCAGGCTCAGGCACAACACGGCGAGGGTCCACCAGCGCTTTTGGTAGACCCGGTCAGCCAGGGTCTCGGTGGCCGAGTCGGGCGCCGAGCCTCCGGCCGGACCGCTGGGGGCAAGGGTGTCGATCATGGTGGTACTTCTCTCTTCGAGCTGATGCCGGACGACGTTCCGATACGGGTGTGTCTCGTATCGAACAACGGCAACCTATCGACCGACATTCCGGGACGCACCCGTTCCGTATGTGACCTTCGTCTCGCTGATGTTCGGATGGCCCGCCCAGAGTTCGCCGGATCAGGCCGGCGCGAGTGGAAGCTCGACCCGGAACCGGGTGCCGTCGGCGCCGCTCGACTCGACCCGGGCCCGACCACCGTGGGCCGTCGCCACCGCCGCCACGATCGACAGGCCGAGCCCGGCCCCCGACGCGCCGGCACCCGACGCCGATCGCACGCGTGACGGGTCCGCCCGATAGAAGCGCTCGAAGACCAGTTCGGCATCGGTGGGCGAGATGCCGTCGCCGTGGTCGGCCACCTCTATCACCGCCCGTCCGTCGGCGGCCCAGACCCGCACGTCGACCGCCGCCGGGCTCTCGGTGTGCTCGCGGGCGTTGGCCATGAGGTTGCCCAGGACCTGGCGCAGCCGCTGCTCGTCACCCACCACCAACGTCGGCGCCCCGACCGCATCGAGGGTGATGGGCCGATCGGGCTCGACGGCGCGGGCATCGGCCACGGCATCGCTCGCCAGAGCAGCCAGGTCGACCACGTCGGCGGCCAGCGGACGGCCCTGGTCGAGGTGGGCCAGCAGCAACATGTCGTCGACCAGGCCGCCCATGCGCACCGATTCGCCCTCGATTCGGCGCATGGCATCGGCCAGCGGCGCTCCTTCGGTGATGGCGCCCGATCGGTAGAGCTCGGTGTAGCCCCGGATCGAGGTGAGCGGCGTGCGCAGCTCGTGCGAGGCGTCGGCCACGAATCGACGCAGGCGGTCCTCCGACGCTTGACGCTCGGCGAACGCCCCTTCGATCTGGTGCAGCATGCCGTTCAACGCCGTTGCCAGACGACCCGCCTCGGTGCGAGGCGGCGCGTCGTCGACCCGGCGCGACAGGTCGCCGGCGGCGATGGCATCGGCGGTGGCGGCCATCTTGTCGATCGGCCGCACGCCCAGACGGATCACCCAGAACGCCACCAGCGCCAGCACCAGCAGCACCGCCCCCGTCGCCAGGAACTCGACCCACAGCAGGCGGGTGAAGGTGGCGTCGGCCTCGCGCAGCGACGTGCCGATCACCGTGAACTGCCCGTTGCTGGTCTGCACCACCGCCACCCGGTCGCGCAGCCCCGAGTTGCCTTCGGATCCCACCGTGAACGGTCGCACCGGCGTGCCGCTCGACACCGCGTGGGCGATGGCTACCTTGGCGTCGATCTTGGGCTTGGGGTCGCCGTCGCGCAGGGTCGGCGTCAGCTCACGCACCTGGCTGCCGTCGGCCGCCAGCACCTCGAGGTAGAACTCGGTGAGCCGTCCGCTGAACGGGTTCTCGTTGGTCGGATTGGTCGAGTTGGCCGGGTTGGTCGGCGGGCGCACGGGCGCCGATGGCGATCCCGAGCCGTTGAACGAGCCGAGGCCGGCACCGAACAAGGGACCCGAGGTGCCCTGCAACCGACGGTCGACCTGGTCGAGCAGCGACTTCTGCAGGTTGGCGGCCAGCGCGACGTCGGCGCCGATCAGCACGAGGGCGATGGCGAGGAATCCGAACAGCACGCGGTTGCGCAGCGACATCAGGGAGCCCGCAGGGCGTAGCCAACGCCCCGCACGGTCTGGATCAGCGGCGCGCCGAGGCCGTCGAGCTTCTTGCGCAGGTACGACACGTAGGTCTCGACCACGTTGGCGCCGCCGCCGAAGTCGTACTCCCACACGTGATCGAGGATCTGCGATCGCGACAACACTCGGTCCGGGTTCAGCAGAAAGAAGCGCAGCAGCTTGAACTCGGTCGGCGACAACTCGACCAGTTCGCCGCCCCGCCACACGCGATAGGCGTCCTCATCCATCTCGAGATCGGCGAAGGCCAGCCGCGAGTTGGCCGACGGATCGAGACCCATGCGGCGGATCACGACCCGCACGCGAGCCACGACCTCCTCGAGGCTGAACGGCTTGGTGACGTAGTCGTCGGCGCCCAGGGTCAGGCCGCGGACTTTGTCCTCGGTGGCGTCGTGGGCGGTGAGGAAGATGACCGCGGTGCGGTCGTTCTCGGCCCGCATGCGGCGGCACACCTCGAACCCGTCGAGGTCGGGCATCATCACGTCGAGCAGCACCGCGTCGGGCCGGAACGACTTGACCTCAGCCAGGCCCTGACGGCCGTCGTTGGCGGTGGCGACCTCGAACCCGGCGTGGTGGAGGGCCGACGACAGCAGGAAGCGGATGTTCTCCTCGTCGTCGACGACCAGAACCCTTGGCACCCTCGGCGAAACCGTCATCCCAACCATCGTCGCCCACATTCCGGAGAGCTTCCTGTGAATCCCCCCAGAAACAATCCCAACCTTCCCCGCTTTTGCGCACCCCCGTGCGCACCGACGGGGAAGGTTCGGAAGTGAGGCCGTGACCTGGGTGAGGGGCCGCCGGGGATCCACTGGGTCAGGGGCCAGGGGGCGACGGTCGACTGGTCGCCGGCGACAGCGTCGACGATGAGCCGCACGGTGGGTGCGGCCCGGCCCATCAGCCACAGCAGTTGCTCGGCCGGCTCACC
>JAYUBX010000364.1:0-2989 GCA_043740665.1 Candidatus Neomicrothrix sp. | reverse complement strand
CCAAAAGCCTGAACGGCGTCAGCGTTGGTCGACACCGCCACGAAATGTCGGGCGATGGCCGCTTCATCGCCCAACGCCGCCAAGGCCCACTCACGGGCGGCGGCCGCGTTGGTCATGGTCTCGAGCGTGGTGAACGTCTTCGACACGATGACGAAGATCGTCTCGGCCGGATCGAGACCCTCGACCGCCTCGAAGAACGCGGTGCCGTCGATGTTCGACACGAAACGGAACGACAGATCACGCTGGCTGTCGTCGCGCAGGGCCTCGTAGGCCATGGCCGGACCGAGATCACTGCCGCCGATGCCAATGTTGACCACGTTGCGGATCGGCCGTCCGGTGTGACCGACCCACGCCCCCGAGCGAACCTGTTCGGCGAACTCACCCATCCGATCGAGGACGCCGTGCACCTCGGGTACCACGTCGACGCCGTCGACCAGAATCGACTGGTCGACCGGCGCTCGCAGCGCCACGTGCAGCACGGCACGTTGCTCGGTGACGTTGATCTTCTCGCCGGCGAACATGGCATCACGCAACGGCTCGACGCCGGCCCGGCGGGCGAGCGCCACCAGCAGGCCGATGGTCTCGGCCGTCAGGCGATGCTTCGAATAGTCGAGGTAGATGCCATCGACCTCGGCCGTCATCGTCTCGCCGCGATCGGGATCCTCGGCGAAGAGGTCGCGAAGATGACGGTCGGCCATCTGCTGGTGGTGCACTTCGAGGGCCAGCCATTCGGGCGTCTGGGCGATCGGAGTGGAGCGGGGACCAGTTGGCATCCGGTCAGACTAGGACGGCCAGGTCAGGCGAGGTCAGGTGACGGCGATGGAGAACCGGGCGGTGAAGGCCTGGCCGGGAGACACGAACGGGCAGGCGCCGGTCACGAGGGCATCGACCGGGGCGGTCATCGGCTCGAAGCAGACGAAGTTCTGGCCGGCCGGCGCGTAGATCTGCAGGTAGCCGTAGTTGCGATCGAAGAGCAGCCGCAGCGAACGGTCGCCTCCCTCGAGCGCGAGCCGACGGTCACGGCCGAGCGCGTAGAGGTCGTCGAACGTGCGCGACCCGAGGGGCTCGGCCTCGACCGGCCGCTTGTGGCCCTCACCCGTCGGGATGCCCCGATCGTCGAGTTCGAGGTGACGGCGACCCGGCAGCACCAGCCGCAGGGCCGGCCGCCGCACGCCGGGCAACCGCAGATAAGGATGCCAGCCGAACGAAACCGGCACCCGGCGCCGTCCGGTGGCCCGAACGGTGGTGGCGACGGTGAGCCCGGTCGGGTCGAGGCGGTACTCGACCGACAGCTCGTGGGGAAACGGGAACGACTCGAGCAGATCGGGGCGGGCCCCGACGTCGAGCCGACCCACCAGCACCGCAGAGCGAGGGTCGGTGGCCAGGCGCACCAGTTCCCATCCCGTATCGGCCGCCAGCGTGCCGTGCATGGGCAGGCCGTTGGCGTCGCGGTTCACCCGGGGCGCTCCGGTCAGGTCGACGGTGAGCGTGCCGACCTTGTACTCGTTGCCATCGAGCCGGTTGGCCCACGGCGCCAACAGCGGCAGACCGGTCGGGTGCCCCTTGGCGTAGGCGTCGAGGCCGCCGTGCAGGCTCAGGTACTCGGCCCCATCGCGGGTCAGCGAGACACCGAGCATGCCCAGCGACGGCAAAAAGGTGGCGGTCAGCTCACCGGCCGACAGGGTGACGGCAGCGTGGCCGTCGACCAGATGGATACGGGCCGAGGGAGCCATCAGTGCTTCTCGTCGTGACCGCCGAATTGCTTGCGCATGGCCGACAGGATCTTGTCGCCGAAGTCGGCTTCGCCGCGTGAGGTGAAGCGCGAATAGAGCGCGGTCGTGAGCACGGGGGCGGGGATCCCCTCGTCGATCGCCGCGATCGAGGTCCACCGACCCTCGCCCGAGTCGGACACCCGGCCGCCGAACGACGACAGCTGCGGGTCCTCGACCAACGCCGCGGCGGTGAGATCGAGCAGCCACGACGCCACCACACTGCCCCGGCGCCAGACCTCGGCCACCTCGGTCGTGTCGATGTCGTAGGAGTAGTACTGCGGTTCGCGCAGCGGGGTCGTCTCGGCGTCGTTGTCGCGCCGCTGCAACCCGGCGCTGCCTCCCTTCAAGATGTTGAGGCCTTCGGCGTAGGCCGCCATCAGGCCGTACTCGATGCCGTTGTGCACCATCTTCACGAAGTGACCCGCTCCATTGGGGCCGCAGTGCAGATAGCCAAGCTCGCTGGTGCTCGGATCGCCCGAGCGGTTCGGGGTGCGGTCGACGTCGCCGATGCCCGGAGCGATCGTGCGGAAGATGGGGTCGAGGTGGGTGACGATGTCGTCCTCGCCGCCGATCATCAGGCAGAAGCCCCGCTCGAGGCCGAAGACGCCGCCACTCGTACCCACGTCGACGTAGTGCACCCCGCTCGGCGCCAGCGCCGCCGCTCGATCGATGTCGTCGCGGTAGTAGCTGTTGCCGCCGTCGATGATGATGTCGCCCGCGTCCATGCGTCCAGCCAGATCGGTGACGGTGTCACCGGCGAAGGCGGCCGGCACCATGATCCAAGCCGCCCGAGGCAGGGTGAGGGCGGCGACGAACTCGTCCAGCGTCGACGCGCCGGTGATGGCGTCGCTCTCGGCCGCCAGCGCGGCGGTCGAATCGGCGTTCACATCGTAGACGACACACGTGTGACCGTCGGCCACCAGCCGCCTGACCAGGTTGGCTCCCATCCGACCGAGACCGACCATTCCGAGCTGCATGGTTTCCTCCAACTTGTCCACCGAGGTTGTCTACCGAGATGTCGGATCCCATCGTGACCGAACGCCACGACCCCCGCAGCCGTTTCGGGAGTCAAATGTGTGTCGGTTTCGAACGGCCAGGCACCTAGGGCTGTGAAATGCCGCGCATCTCCGAGTAGCCGGAGCTGATCCCGAAGGTTCGGAATCGATGACCGTTGATGAGGAAGCAGCTCTGGTGGGCGCCGGAGTGAGTCACGTGCG
>JAYUBX010000363.1:0-1873 GCA_043740665.1 Candidatus Neomicrothrix sp. | reverse complement strand
CCGATGACCCGCCTGGCCATCTACCTGCAGGATGCCCATCCGATCCGAGAGGGCATGCAGATCGCCCAGTACGCCGAATCACGAGGGTTCGAGGCGGTCTGGCAGGCCGAGAGCCGTCTCGTTCGCGAAGCGACGGTGCCGATGGCCGCGTTCCTGTCGTGCACCGACACCATCAAGGTCGGATCCGGCGTGGTCAACAACTGGACCCGCAACCCGGCCCTGTTGGCATCGACGTTCTCGACCCTCGACGATCTCGCCCCCGGTCGGGTGATCCTCGGCATCGGGGCCTGGTGGGATCCGCTGGCTCAGAAGGTTGGCATCGATCGGGTGCGACCACTGAAGGCGATGCGCGAGACGATTGAAGCGGTGCGAGCGCTGCTGGCCGACGAGACCGTCACCTACGACGGCGAGTTCGTGCACCTCGACGGCGTCGAGCTCGACTACGTCCATCAGGAGCGCCGACCCAAAGATGTACCGATCTACCTGGGCGCGACCGGCATGAAGATGATGGAGCTCACCGGCGAGATCGCCGACGGCGCCGTGCTCAACTACCTCGTCTCGCCCGCCTACAACGCCACCGCCATGCATCATCTCGAGGTCGGTGCGGCCAAGGCCGGGCGATCCCTCGACGACATCGACCGACCGCAACTGGTCGTGTGCTCGTTGGACGACGACCGCCAGCGGGCCCTCGACAACGCCCGACTGTTGGTGACCCAGTACCTCGGACAGCAGCCACACATCATGAAGGCATCGGGGGTGCCCGAGTCGTTGCTCGACGAGATCAGCCAAGTCCTGACCTGGCCCGCCACCCACGACCAAGTGGTGGCCGCATCGAAGCTGGTACCCGACGACATCGTGCAGATGATCACCGCGTCGGGCACGGCCGACGAGTGTCGGGCCAAGGTCGCCGAGTACGTCGACGCCGGTGCGACCTGCCCGATCCTGTATCCGCTCGGCGATGATGTCCACGCCATGATCGATGCCTTCGCCGACCCGACCGGTCCAGCATGACGTCGAGCGACGACGTTCGGCCGGCGCCCGAGCTCGTGGTCCTGAAGAACCCGATGCGCGGTGACCCTCCGAACGACCAACACCTGCCTCCCTCCGGTTGGAGCCCGGAGTTGTTCCATCGCCACCTGTCCGGCTACCGACCGACGCCGTTGATCGACCTGCCGGACCTGGCCAAGCGCTTCGGCGTCGGCCGTGTTCTGCTGAAGGACGAGTCCAACCGGTTTGGGCTGCCGTCGTTCAAGATGCTGGGCGCGTCGTGGGCCTCGTACGGCGCGTTGGAGGTGCTCCTCGCCGAGCGCACCGGCGAGCCGCGAGCGGCATTCGGTTCCCTCGTCGACTTCGCCACCCGCCTCGAGCCCCTGCGACCACTGGCTCTGGCGACCGCGACGGACGGCAACCACGGACGAGCCGTCGCCCGCTTCGCCCGACTCGTCGGGCTCGACGCTCGCATCTTCGTGCCGGCCGGAACCAGCGACGCCCGGATAGATGCCATCCGGGGCGAGGGCGCCAGCTGCGCGGTCGTCGATGGCACCTATGACGATGCCGTGGCCCGGGCCGCAGCCGAAGCCGCCGACGACTGCCTGGTGATCTCGGACACGTCGTGGCCGGGCTACGACACCGTGCCCCGACGGGTCATCGAGGGATACCAGACCATCTTCTGGGAACTGCTCCACCAGGGTCTCGATGCCGAGCTCCCGCGACCGACCGTCGTGATTGTGCCCATCGGCGTAGGTGCGCTGGCGGCAGCCACCGCGACCTACTTTCGAACGCCCTCCGGGCCCGTCGAGCAGTCATCCCGACCGCCGATCCTCATCGGGGTCGAGCCCGACACTGCCAACTGCCTGATGGCGTCGGCCGAGGC
>JAYUBX010000362.1:0-1804 GCA_043740665.1 Candidatus Neomicrothrix sp. | reverse complement strand
GGCTCGGTGCCGCTCTCCAAGTTGAAGGCAAGCGACCTCGATCGCTTCTACCGCAAGCTGTCGGTCGACGGGGGAGCGCGGTCCGGCCCCCTTGCCCCTGGCACCGTCCGACGGATTCACGGCATCCTGCGCCGCGCCCTGGGCCAGGGATTGAAGTGGGGATGGATCGGCATCAACCCGGCCGTCGCAACGACACCGCCGCGCGTGCCCCAATCGGACATTAAGCCCAATACCGTTATCTTAGGGTTACATGGGTGTAGTTTGGGGGTATGCCTCGTTCTGGTTGGTTGAAGCCCGAGTCGGATCGTCGGTTGGCGGATCTGGTGTCGGTCGGGGTGCTGATGAGGGTGTTCCCGGCGGAGGTGGTTGACGGGGTGATCGCGGAGTGTGGCCGGACCGAGCAGCGGCGCCGGTCGTTGCCGGCGAGGTCGATGGCGTCCTTCGCGATGGGGATGGCGTTGCATGCCGACGGGTCGTATGAGGATGTGCTGGCCCTGATCTCTGACGGGCTGGCGTGGGCGGACCGCGGGGATGAGCCGGCGCGGTTGGCGAGCAAGCCGGCGATCTTTCATGCCCGGGAACGTCTCGGGTCCGAGCCGATGGCGTTGCTGTTCGATCGGGTCGCCCAACCGTTGGCATCGAAGACGACACCGGGCTGTTGGCTGGCCGGTCGTCGTCTGGTGGCCGTCGACGGGACCTGCCTCGACTTGGCTGACACCCCCGCCAACGACGAGCACTTCGGTCGGCCGGGGGTGATGAAGGGGGAACGCTCGGCGTTCCCCCAGGCCCGGGTGGTGGCCTTGGCCGAGTGCGGCACCCACGCCATGTTCGAAGCGATCATCGGGCCGTACACGACCTCGGAGAACGCCCTGTCCCGAGAGCTGCTGGGCCGGCTCACCAAGGGGATGCTGTGCCTGGCTGACCGCGGGTTCTACAGCTTCGAGGCCTGGCAGAAAGCCAAAGAAGGCGGGGCAGATCTGCTGTGGCGGATGAAGGACAACATCCGCCTCGAAGCGGTGAAGGACCTCCCCGACGGGTCGTGGCTGGCCGAGGTGTTCCACTCCACTCAAGACACCAGACGCCGCCACCCCGTGACGGTCAGGGTGGTCGAGTACACCGTCGAGGATGGCCGGGAACCGACCGGGCCGTTCCGTCTGATCACCACGATCCTCGATCACCGCAAGGCCTCCGCCGTCGAGCTCGCCGGCGCCTACACGCAGCGTTGGGAGATCGAGACCGCGTTCGACGAGCTCAAAACCCACCAACGTGGGCCCCGGGCCGTGCTGCGCTCCAAGTCACCGGATCTGGTGACCCAGGAGATCTGGGGGCACCTGTGTTGCCACTACGCCATCCGGGCGCTCATGTTCGACGCCGCCGCCCACGCCGGACGCGACCCGGACCGGGTGTCGTTCGTCGCCGCCCTGCGCATCTCGCGCCGCTCCATCGCCCAAGCGGGCGCCTTTCCCCCCTGAGGCCACCGACACCCACGACCGGCTCTGGCGCCACGCCATCAGCGAACTCATCGCCAGGCTCCTCCCGCACCGCCGGCCGCGAGCCAACCCCCGCGTCGTCAAACGCAAGTACACCAAGTGGCACGTCAAACGATCACGCCACCAACACTGGCCCCAGCCCGACCGACCACCCCACCAAGCCATCCAGACCTCTAATTGAACGGTATTGGGATTAGGTGTCGCAGCGCAAGCGTGTGATCGCCGTCGCCACAGCGAAGGCCTACGTGCGCGACGCAGCGGTGAAGATCTGCGGCGACTCGCTGCAGAGTCACGGTGGCGATGCCGGGTGAGTC
>JAYUBX010000361.1:0-6557 GCA_043740665.1 Candidatus Neomicrothrix sp. | reverse complement strand
GACCCCGCCGTCCACAAGGATCAGAGGCGCGCCACCGAGCTGACCAAGCGCTACCGCGAGCTGGGCGAGATCGTGACGCGGGCACGCCAGCTCCGTGTGGCCATGTCCGACCTGGCCACAGCCAAGGACATGTTCGGTGATGCGTCGGGTGACGATCGCGAAATGCTGCGGGACGAGATCGACCAGGCCGAGGCGGCCATCGAGCGCCTCGATGGCGAGATCAAGGTGTTGTTACTGCCGAGTGATCCCAACGAGGGCAAGAACGTCATCGTCGAGATACGTGGGGCCGAAGGCGGCGAGGAGGCCAACCTGTTCGCCCGTGACCTGTTCGAGATGTACCGGGCCTACGCGACCCGCATGAAGTGGCGGTTCGAGCTGCTCGGGTCGAGCCCGTCCGACATGGGCGGGTTCAGCGACGTCACGTTCCTGCTCAAGGGCGACGGCGTCTGGACCCGCATGAAGCACGAGGGCGGGCCGCACCGGGTGCAGCGGGTGCCGATCACCGAGTCGCAGGGTCGCATTCATACGTCGTCGGCGACCGTGACGGTGTTGCCCGAGGCCGAGGAGGTCGATGTGCAGATCGACGCCGGCGATCTGCAGATCGACGTCTATCGGTCGTCGGGCCCTGGGGGTCAGTCGGTCAACACGACCGACTCGGCCGTCCGCATCACCCACAAGCCCACGGGCTTGGTGGTCGCCATGCAGGACGAGAAGAGCCAGATCCAGAACCGGGCCAAGGCGATGCTGGTGCTGCGGTCACGGCTGCTGAAGCTCGAGCAGGACAAGCAGGCCGCCGAGCTGTCCGACGCCCGCAAAGGCCAGGTCGGCGGAGGCGGACGGTCCGAGAAGATCCGCACCTACAACTTCAAGGAGAACCGGGTCACCGACCATCGGGTGCCGGGCCTCACGCTCTACAAGCTCGACAAGATCCTGGCCGGCGAACTCGACGACATCTCTGATGCCCTGGTGGCCGATGAGCGCAGTCGCCAGTTGCAGGATGACCGAGCCGACGTCTGACCCCGGCTCCGACGACGACGGCACCGTGCGCTGGTCGCAGCTGGTCGTCGAGGCGCGTCGCCGGTTCGACGCGGCGGGTTTGCCCGACGCGGCGGTGTCGGCTCGTCGCATCGTCGAGGAGGCATCGGGCTACGAAGGCGCCGAGTACGTGCTCGGTCTCGACCGACCGGCCACGACCCGGGGCGTCGCCCAGTTCGATCGTCTGGTCGAGCGCCGACGACGGGGTGAGCCGTTGCAGTACGTGCTCGGTCACTGGGGTTTCCGGTCGCTCGACCTGTTCGTCGATGGTCGGGTGCTGATCCCTCGGCCGGAGACCGAGCAGGTGGTCGGGTGGGCGCTCGACCAGATCGACCGCCTGGCGTCCGACGTCGACAGTCGGCCCTTGGTCGTGGTCGATTTGGGTACCGGGTCGGGGGCCATCGCCCTGGCGGTGGCCACCGAGCGCTCCCGGACCCACGTCTGGGCCACCGACGTGTCGGCCGAGGCGCTCGAGGTGACCGGTGCCAATCTCTCGGCGCTGGGCCGGCCGGCCGGCCGGGTGCGGCTGGCTCAAGGCTCGTGGTTCGACGCCCTGCCGGTCGAGCTGCGCGGCCAGGTCGACGTGGTGATCAGCAATCCGCCCTATGTCGCGGCCACCGATGTGCTGCCGGCCGAGGTCGCCGACTGGGAACCGGCGGGGGCGCTGGTGCCGGGCCCGACGGGGCTCGAAGCGCTGCTGCACCTGGTGAGCCAGGCGCCGAGCTGGCTGGCTCGCCCCGGTGTGCTGGTGATCGAACTGGCGCCATCGCAGGCGGTGGCGATCCGGGCGGCGGCGCTCGACGCCGGTTTCACCGAGGCGACGATCGAGGACGACTACGCCGGGCGCGCACGGGCGGTCGTCACCCGCATCGCCTGATCACCTATGGCCGGGTGTCCCAACCGAACCGAATCAGGCCGTGAACTGGAACGAGCTCTCGAACCGCTCGAACTGGGGGTGATCTCGATAGACCGACAGCGACGCCAGCGAATAGACGGTGTCGCCCTTCAGGAACACGATGGCCTTCTCGTAGCCGTACTTGCCCGACACGTCGTTGCCGCTCACCGTGTACTCGATAGCCGGATAGCCCCGGAAGTTGGTCACGGTCTGCTTGTCGACCGTGACACTGCGAACGGTCGAGACGGCCTTGCTGCGAGCGATGTCGAGGTCGACAACCCGCTGCAACGCGGCGCCGCTCGTCTCGCCGGGCTGGATGGTGATCGTGCCGTAGACCACGGCGAGCGTCGTGTCGGTGCCGATGGTGGCCGACCAGCCGGTGAGCCGCCCGCTGGTGGCGGCGTCGAACAGGCCCGACGTGGTGCGGCGGCTGCTGGGCATCTCGATGGTGAAGCCGCCTTCGGGGTCGTCCACCTTCACCCAACCGTCTTCGGTGGTGCGCAGAAACGGAATCCGGTCGCGGATCTTGGCCACGCTCAGGTCGCCCGACGTGAAGCCCAGAGCAACGGCCAGGACCAGGATGACCAGGACCGCGAGCACCCCGATGGCAGCGAAGCTGGAGGTGCCTTTCTTCTTCTGCGCTGGCGGCCGGGTCTGGAGGGCCACGCCCCCCATCTGGTCGACGGTGCCGTCTATGACCGCGCCGCAGAGGCGGCACTGATGGACGGCGTCTTTGTGGTTGGCCCCGCACATCGGGCAACGGTATTTCGCCATCGGAGAGCCCTCTTGGCTGGGGTGGTGGGGGAAGCGACGACGCCACGGTAGCAAGCCCGGCCACGCTCTGTGGCTGAAGTCCGGGTCATCCGGCGACGGGTGGTGGTGGCCTCAGAGCGACGGCTCGACCAGGATCTTGGCGTGAGCATCGGGGTCGGCCAGGGCCAGGAAGGCATCGGGGATGCCATCGATGCCAACCGATCCGGTGATGAGCGGCGCGACATCGACTTCGCCTTCGGCGATGCGGCGCAGGGTTTCGCCGAACTCGATGAGGTCATAGCCGAGCACGAACTGCAGGTTGAGCTCCTTGCCGATCGCCACCATCGGCCGCACGGTGTCGGGCTGCATGCAAACCCCGACGACGAGGATCTGGGCGCCGGTGGCTGCGTCGCGCATGGCTGCGTCGAGCATGCCAGGCACGCCGACCGCCTCGAACAAGACGACGGGCAGCTTGGCGCCCAGCGCTCGCCAGGCATCGATGGCCGAAACGTCGTGGGGGTCGACGGCCTGGTGGGCGCCCATGGTCAGCGCCAGTGAGCGGCGAGTCGGCGAGAAGTCGGCCGCCACGATGAGCTCGACCCCGGCGGCGCGCAGCGCGGCGATCACGGCCAGGCCGACGGGCCCGGCACCGAGCACGATGGCCGAGTGGGCCGGCGTGATCTGTGAGCGATTGACGGCGTGGAGCCCCACCGCCATGGGTTCGGTCAGGGCCGCCCGGCGGGCGTCCAGCCCATTGGGCACCTTCATGGCCAACAGGTCGTTGAGCACCATCAGCTCGCCGTAACCGCCCGGGTACTCGTTCGAGTATCCGACGGGGTGCACCCCGGTCGGGTCGAAGGCGACGGGCATCGATACGACGATGTCGCCGATCTTCGAGTTGCCGACGTTGTCGCCCAGCTCGATGACCTCGGCGGCGAACTCGTGACCCATCACGACGTCGCGGGCCAGATCCATGACCTCCATGGCGGGACGGTCAGGGCCCGCCTGGCGCGCCGCCTCGGTCGACATCTCGACCATCAGGTCGCCGTGGGTGAGGGTGTGAAGATCGGATCCGCAGATCCCACAGGCCAGGGTGCGCACCAGTATTTGGCCGGCGCCAGGACGCGGCTCGGCGACATCGTCGACCACCAGCGCACCCCCACGCATGACTGCTGCCTTCACGATGCCCCTTGTTCGGCGCTCCGGTGGCGCGGCGTCACCGTATCGGCCCGGCACCACCCGAATGGCTGCTCTACCATCGCATCCAGCGTGGGCCGGCTGGCCGCTGCGGTCACGACGAAGCGAGGGAGTCAGGATGTTCGGGAACAGGAAGAAGGCGGTCGACGGGGTCGATAAGCTGGCGGGGGTGCCGTTCTTCGACGGGTTCTCGGCGGACGAGATGCAGCGCGTCGCCCACCTGGCCGACGACGTCGAAGCCGAAAAGGACGCGGTGCTGGTCGAGCAGGGTCGGGTCGGCCAGGAGTGCTTCGTGATCCTCGAGGGTGAGGCCGGCGTCTACGTTGGCGACGAGCGAATCACCACGTCGGGTCCCGGTTCGATGGTCGGCGAGATGGCGCTGCTCGAGCATCGCCCGCGCAACGCCACCGTTGTGGCCGACACCCCCATGAAGCTGATTGCCTTCGACACGCATGCGTTCAAGCAGCTGTTGGCCGAGATGCCCAAGGTCAACGATCGGGTGATGGAGACGCTCGCCGCTCGTCTGCGCCCGACGTCCGAGACTTAGGCGAGTTCGACGCGGCCCTCGGCCGAAACGTCGGCGGCCCGACCGACGATGGTGGGGGATTCGACCAGCTCGACCATCAGGGCCGGCTCGGTCGACGAACCCCAGGTGCGCTGGCCATCGGCCGTGAGCAGGGCCAGCAGTGCCTGTTCGGGCTGGCCGGCGCGGTCGTGCATCACCGTGTAGCTCTCGACCGTCACCGCACCAGTGTGGGATTCGGCCGCGACGCGACGAGGCAGGGCGTCGACGGCGGGCTGCACGTCGTCGGTGCGAAAGCCGCCGGCCACCGGTGGCCGGGCGCCATAGACCCCGAACGCGTGCTTGCTGGTGTACCCGCCGTTCGACGTGCACAGGGCCAAGGCGTCCGGGTCGTCACGCAGGATGCCCGACATGGTGGCGATCCCGTGCATCGGATAGTTGTTCCAGGGGCCACCGGCGAAGCTCATGCCGCCGGTGACGGTGAGGGGCCGGTCGAGGTCGAGTCCCAGTTCGGCCGCGGCGATCTGCACGGCCGACGGGAAGCACGAGTAGAGATCGACGTAGGTCAGCGAGTCGGCGTCGGTGCCGGCCAGCTCGAGCGCCCGGCCGCCGGCCAGGCGCACCGCCGGTGACGAGCACAGGTCGGCCCGCTCGGACATGAACCAATGGTCGTGGGCACTGGTGCCGGCGTGGGGGAACACCCAGCGGTCCTCGGGCACCCCCATCGAACGGGCGGCGTCGACCGAGCACATGATGAGCCCGGCGCTCTGCTCGACCATGTTGTTCGAGTTCATGAGCTTGGTATAGGGGTACCCGATCATCCGGTTCTCGGGCGTGGCGGTGGCGATCTCGTCAGCGGTGAACGAGCGTTGGATCCACGCGTGAGGATTCGTGGCCGCCACCTGGCTGAAGCGCGACCACAGCTCGGCGGCCCGTCGCCGCTGCTCGTCCGGTGAGCGGCCGTGCTTGGCCCCCAAGGCGACTTCGAACATGGGGTAGGCGTGAACTGGCAGGAAGACCCCGCGCTCGATCTCGAATGGAGACGAGAGAAAGGGATCGCCCTCGCCGAGGGTCAGGTCGGGGTGGACATCATCGGCCTGGGTGGTCCAGTCCAGCTCGGTGCCGCTCGACCTCGCCGTCGATCGTGATCGCCAGGCCTCGCCGCCGGTGATGAGCACCACGTCGGCCCGGCCCGCCTGGATGTCGGTGGCGGTCAGGTTCACCATCGTCTGGACGTAGTTGCCGCCCATGACCGTGTACACGGTCTGGCGCGGCGACGCCCCGACCCGCTGCGCGACCAGCGCGCCGGGATCGCCGTAGCGCCACGACAGTTGGCACAACGCCCGCACCGAGTCGGCCCGGGCCAGCACCCCACCGGATGGTGCGCCGGTATCGGTTTCGGCCCGGCGCAGGGCCTCGACCATCAGATCGACCGGTTCGAGCACCTCGGCGCCGCGGTCGACCCGTTGGCTGAGCTGTCCGGTGCCGATGAGCACCGGCGTACGGGGATCGAGGTCAGCGGCCATGGCAGTGCTCCTGTGACGGTCGACCGGACGTGCTCCTGGCCGCGATCGGCGACCCTAGCGGTGTCGACCGGCCTCACTACACTCGGTCCATCGAGATCTTGATTGTGTGCACCGCCAACACCTGTCGCTCACCCATGGCCGAGGCCCTCCTCGATCGGCGGCTCGCCGAGCGCGGGTTCGATGTCGGGGTCAGCTCGGCCGGGCTGCTCTACGACGGCGAGCCGGCCACGGTCACCGGCGTTGACACGATGGCCGCATGGGGCCTCGACACCTCGGGGCATCGCAGCCGGCGCATCAACGCCGAGATGCTGGGCCAGGCCGACCTGATCGTGGGGATGGCCCGCTACCACGTGCGCGAGGCCGTCGTGTTGCGCTTCGACCTCTATCCCCGCACCTTCACGCTCAAGGAGTTGGTGCGGCGGGGCCAGGGCATCGGTCCCCGAGCCCAGGACGAACCGCTCGATGACTGGCTGGCTCGGGTGCACCTCGGTCGCCGACCAACCGAGCAGTTGGGCGAATCGTTGGCTGACGATGTCGCCGATCCGGTGGGTCAGGCGCCGGCGATCTATGAGCGCACGGCCCGCGAGCTCGATGATCTGACGTCCCAGCTGGTCGATCTACTCTGGGA
>JAYUBX010000360.1:0-4622 GCA_043740665.1 Candidatus Neomicrothrix sp. | reverse complement strand
TGCTGAGGGCCGCGGTGGCGCCCGCCAGCGTCGGGGCCACGAACTGACCGTCCTTGTTCTTGATCGAGGCAAACGTCAGCTTGCTGGCCGTGGCGTCGGACAGGTCGACGTAGCCAACCGCGCCGTCGGTGGCCGTGATGATCTGGGCCACGCCGGCATTGCCGTTACCGGCCTGGGTGCTGGTCGGCCAGTTGACGGTGTCTCCCGCGTCGAGCTTCCACGTCGAGGCGGCGGCGGCCTTCAGGTACTTGGTGAAGTTCGACGTGGTGCCGGACCCGTCCGAGCGGTGCACGACGGTGATGGCGGTCGACGGCAGCGCGACCCCGGGGTTGTCGGCGGCAATGGCGGCGTCGTTCCAGGTGGTGATGTCGGCCTGGAAGATCTTGGCCAGCGTGGCGGCGCTGAGCTTCAGCTTGTCGACACCGCTCAGCTTGTACGACACGGTGATAGGAGCGGCCACGGTCGGGAAGTACAGGAAGGCGCCACCCTTGAAGGTGGCAACATCCGCATCCTTCACGGTGCTGTCAGAACCGGCCCACTGGACGACCTGCGTAGCGAGGTCGGTCTTTCCCTTGCCCGAGCCACCCCCGCCGTAGTTCACCGTCACGCCGGACGCCACGTCGGCGAAGCTGGCAATCGAGTCTTCGTAGAACGCCTTGGGGAAGGTGGCGCCCGAGCCGTTGACGGTGCCCGACAGGGCGTTGTAGTCGAAGTTCGACGAGGCGCCGGTCGAGTTGGTCGTGGTCGTCGACTTCGACGAACTGCAAGCGGCAGCGAACACGGCAACGACCGTCACCAGCGCAGTGGCAACGATGAGGCGACGAGAGGTGGAACGCAACGTGGGGCCCTCCTTTGGGCACACATCCGAATGTGGTCGGCACCGATCATCGGCCCCGGCCGCGTCGACGAGGGACGCGGGTAGCACGGTAGAGAACCCCGATGGCCAGCCGGGGTGAAACGAGTGAACGAGAGGTGAACGGCACCACAAGTTTGGGTGGAATCGGTGGCAGCAGCCGCCGCCTGACTCCATCTGCCGTTCAACTCGGGGTCACCGGCCCGTTGGTCAGGTGGTAGCGCCGCGACGGGTGCGATCGAAGCTCACCAGCACCGGTCGGTCACGGGGGTAGGTGAGGGCGCGACTGGCAGCCTCGGTCGACAGCCAGCGCACCTCGTCGACCTCGTCGTTGCGTTCGAAGGTGCCGTCGATCGGCTCCATCATCCAGTAGCGAACGATCTTCGACCGGCCCTTGCCGTCGATGTAGTGCGACTCGACCAGCTCGGGGCCCCGGCGACACCGCAGCCCGGTCTCCTCCTGCACCTCGCGTTCGGCCGCCTGCTCGTAGCTCTCGGCCGGCTCGAGCTTGCCCTTGGGCAGCGACCAGTCGTCGTACTTCGGACGGTGCACCAGCAGGACTTCGATCCCGCCGTCCCGCAGGCGCCAGACCACGCCACCGGCCGCCTCGACCCGATCATCGCGGCGGCTGGCCGCCTTGTTCTTGGCGTCACCCACCCGATGACCCCGCCCGGCCCGGCACCCGACCCAGCAGCGCCAGCGCCTGCTCGGCCTTCGACCCAACCATGGCGCGAGATGCTCCCGCACCGATCAGCTGGGCCACGATCCACTCGATCAGATCGGAGTCGGCATCAGCCCCGAACTCGACCTCAACCTCGCGGAACCCCAGCGGGGACGCCAACGGATCGTCGGTGCCAACAGGATGGTGGACCCTGACCCGGTCATCATCGAGCTCGGCCACCGACTGGCCGTCGCCGCCCAGCAAGGCCCAG
The DNA here is from genome assembly GCA_043740665.1 of Candidatus Neomicrothrix sp. Lineage (GTDB taxonomy): Bacteria > Actinomycetota > Acidimicrobiia > Acidimicrobiales > Acidimicrobilacustridaceae > UBA4742. The sequence continues at coordinate 2,837 of JAYUBX010000360.1, read as the reverse complement.
CGGTCGCGCTGCGACACCAGCCGGGCCACCGGCACCAGCAATGCCCCACCCAGAGCCGAAGCCACCAGATCGACGACCGCAGCGGGCGGGTTCGGCGTATCGGTCATGACGTCAACCTCACGTCGCGCCGACCCGCCGGCCGCGGCCAGCTCGGCCGTCGGGAACTTCACCGTCCAGCGGATTCCCTCGCCGGTCCGGCGGCGAACCGTGATGCCGAGGGCCAGCAGCCGCAGATCTTCGGCATCGTGATAGACGGCGTCGAGGTATCGGGGATCGAGCGGCTTGACGACCAGTGGCCCGCCGTCCTCGCCCAACGAAAGGGGTAGCGAGAAGTCGGCATCGACGGCAAGTTTGACCTCTCGCTCGATGCCGTCGCCGACCGGCGTCACGCCGGGGTACGACGGGCCAGGGCGAGCTCTTGCAACCGGTGGTGGCTGTCGACCGTGCCCGGGCCATCGGGCTTGTGCCAGGTGTCGTCGGCTCCGAGGATCCAGGCCAGCATGTCATCGGCCAACTCGACGTCGATCACCTCGTCGAGCTGCGCCTGAAGATCGGGATCGTCGACCGGCGTGAGCGCCTCGACGCGGCGATCGAGGTTGCGGGGCATCAGGTCGGCCGAACCGATGTAGAAGACCGGCGTGCCGTCGGCCGAGCCGTGACCGAAGCGGTAGATGCGGGCATGTTCGAGGTAGCGACCCACGATGGACCGAACCCGGATGTTGTCGGACAGACCCGGCACCCCGGGCCGCAGGCAGCAGATGCCACGGATGATCAGGTCGATCGAGACCCCGGCGCCCGAGGCCCGATAGAGCAGATCGATCATCTCGGGATCGACCAGGCTGTTCATCTTGAACACCAGACGACCGGTGCCGGTGGGTGCCGCCATCTCGTTCTCGATGAGGGCGGTGAGCCGGGGTCGCAGGTCGTGCGGGGCGATGAGCAGCTTCTTGTACTCGACGTCGCGCGCGTAGCCGGTGAGAAAGTTGAACAGCTGGGTGAGATCGGCACCGATCTGCGGGTCGCAGGTCAGCAAACCAATGTCCTCGTAGAGGCGGGCCGTCTTCGGGTTGTAGTTGCCCGTGCCGACGTGGCAGTAGCGACGCATGCCGTCCTGTTCTTCGCGGACCACCAGGGTCGTCTTGGTGTGGATCTTCAGGCCGACGAGCCCGTAGACGACATGAACGCCCGCTTTTTCGAGTTCACGCGCCCACTCGATGTTCTTGGCCTCGTCGAAACGAGCCTTGAGCTCGACCAGAGCCGCCACCTGCTTGCCCCGCTCGGCGGCCCGGATGAGTGACTGGATGATCGAGCTGTCACCCGAGGTGCGGTACAGCGTCATCTTGATGGCCAACACCTTGGGGTCGGCCGAGGCCTGACGAATGAACTCCTCGACGGACGTGGCGAACGACGAATAGGGGTGGTGCAACAGCACGTCGCCCTTACGCAGCTCACGAAAGAAATTGACGTGCTCGTCGTCGTCGCTGGCCAGGCGAGCCTGGGTGATCGGTACCCAGACAGGATCCTTCAACTCGGGTCGGTCAACGCCGTGGACCGACCACAGGCCACCGAGGTCGATAGGGCCCGAGTGTTCGTAGACGTCCTCGCTGTCGACGTCGAGCTCACGCTCGAGCAGCTCGCGGATCTCCTCGGTCATCGAGGTGTCGACTTCAAGCCGCACAGCCCGGCCGAAACGGCGACGCCGAAGCTCGAACTCGACCGCCGCCAGGAGATCCTCGGCATCCTCGTCTTCGAGCGTGAGGTCGGCGTTGCGGGTGACGCGGAAGGGGAACTGGCCTTCGATGTCCATACCGGGAAACAGCGACGGCAGATGCGCGGCAATGACCTGTTCGAGTGGGACGAAGCGCTCGCCGTCAGGAGTGACGACGAACCGAGGTAGCAGCAACGGCACCTTGACCCGGGCAAAGCGGCGAGCCCGGGTGACCGGGTCGCGCACCACGACGGCCAGGTTGAGCGAGAGGTCGGAGATGTAGGGGAACGGATGACCCGGATCGACGGCGAGGGGTGTGAGCACGGGGTAGATCCGCTCCTCGAACACCCGGTCGAGGTACTTCCGATCATCGTCATCGAGCTCGTCCCATGCCGAAAAGACGATGCCGACCTCGCGCAGCGCGGGCACGATCGAATCGGCGAAGGCGCTCAGGGCGCGAGCGTTGAGCAGGTCGACCTGGTCGCGGATGTCGAGCAACTGCTGAGCCGGGGTGCGACCGTCGGGGGTTGTCGTGACGACCCCTGCGGCGACCTGATCCTTGAGACCGGCGACCCGAACCTGGAAGAACTCGTCGAGGTTCTGGCTGTAGATCGCCAGGAACTTGGCCCGTTCGAGCAGCGGGACCTGCGGGTCGTGGGCCAGCGACAAGACGCGGGAGTTGAACTCGAGCCACGACAGCTCCCGATTCAGGTACCAGGCGGCATCCATGAACCAACTCTAGTGGCGGCAATTCCGCGGCTCAGCGCCCATCGCCCCCGTGACGACCCCGGTCAGGAGCGTGCAGCAGAGCTGGCGTCGTCGGGAAGACCAAGATCCCAGTCGAGCACCAAGTTCTCGCGCTCGGCGTCGCGTACGACACGCTCCCGATTGCGGCGGAACTGCGGGTCGTGAGGCGGCAGCAGCAGCAGCCGGGCCATGACGCGAGCCCGGAAGTCCTCGATCATCTGACCGTCGCCGAAGTCGGACCGGATCTCCCAATGGGGCGCGACGGGACCGAGGTACACGACCTTCACGTGCCCGCGAGGGGGTGACTGCGCAGCGGCGGCTTCGGGCATCGACATCAGGTCACGCTCTCTATCGGCTGACACGATCGGGGTGGGACAGCCCG